>NZ_AAWS01000025.1 GCF_000169175.1 Microscilla marina ATCC 23134 | reverse complement strand
TGAAGGGTTTGCATCCATAAAACAAGCCAAAACGGGGTCACCTGGGGCAATACATGAAATAAAAAATTCAAGCCAGAGGGTTTGCATCCATAAAACAAGCTAAAACGCAAATGTAGGGGTCACCTTAAAAAATAAAAAATTCAAGCCAGAGGGTTTGGATCCATAAAACAAGCCAAAACGCAAACGTAGGGGGTACCCTTGTGGTCGCCCTAGACCACCAAAAATAAGGAAGAAAAATAATCAAAACGAGGCTTGATATAAATAGAAAACTCAAGCCAAACATGCCCAATTCATAAAACAACCCAAAATAAAGAAGAAAAATAATCAGAACGAGGCTTGATACACGATAGGGCGACCACAAGGGTAGCCCCTATCTTAACAAATAGAAAATTCAATCGCGCAGTTTCGCATCCATTAAACAAGCCAAAACGCAAACGTAGGGGTCACCTTAACAAATAGAAAATTCAAACCAGAGGGTTTGCATCCATAAAACAAGCTAAAACGCAAACGTAGGGGTCACCTTAACAAATACAAAAAATAAAAAATTCAAGCCAGAGGGTTTGCATCCATAAAACAAGCCAAAACGCAAACGTAGGGGCTACCCTTGTGGTCGCCCTAGACCACCAAAAATAAGGAAGAAAAATAATCAAAACGAGGCTTGATATAAATAGAAAATTCAAGCCAAACATGCCCAATTCATAAAACAACCCAAAATAAAGAAGAAAAATAATCAGAACGAGGCTTGATACACGATAGGGCGACCACAAGGGTAGCCCCTATCTTAACAAATAGAAAATTCAATCGCGCAGTTTCGCATCCATAAAATAATTCCTGCTATCAAAACACTTTATGTATATAAATCATCTTCTTTCCAATAAATAGGGTTTTCTATAATATAATCAGTGATTTTTTGGTAAGCTTGGTCGTTGCGAATGATATGCTCCCAATAGTTTCGTTGCCACACTTTTTTATCAAATGGCTGCCAACCTAACTCTTTCACTCCACGAATATAATTAACAGTCACAATGGATTTGAAACCAGCTATTACGTTGCCCAAGGTGGGCGATTTTTCATTTTTACTATCCATTTGTTCAGTGCTGCACATCTCGACAATGGCATGAAAGTGATTCGGCATCACCACATAAGCATGCAAGCGAATTTCTGGAAAACGTGTGGTCAAAGCTTTCCATTCTTCTTCTACCATTTTGCCAGCAGCATTTGGCATTAGCTCGCTATTTACTACTTCACCAAACAACTTCAATCTATGTTGGCAACAAAGCGTAATATAGTAAAGCGACTCTTGGGTATAATCATAGTCAGGCAAACGAATAGAACGCCTTTCATAAAATTTCTTACTATTATTTTCCATTCAAAATCAAGTTTTATTGACAATTCGCACGTTTTTACGTAAAACGGTGCTACAAAAGTTATACTTAGTAAAACGTAAAAAATAAAGTGATCCAAAAGAAAACAGTATTTGTGTACTGAGCAATGAAAAAAATCTTTGCGTAGCAAGAGCTACAGAACTATTTTTTGAAGAAGCACAGTGCTCAAAGACGAAGTTCTATGGATTAGGTTATTTTTGTAGTTTTACTTACCCAAAAGTATTCAAGTTGTTTTTTGTAAAGAGAAACTGAACCATGTCACAAACGTTGCAATAAAAAGGAACCCCTACATTGAGTTACCTCATTCTGTAAATGCCTTGATTACCCACTGCCCGACTTTATCGCCTACTTCCAATCCCACTTCATTATCGGTACGAAAATGCACCCCTCCTTCAAAACGGGATTCTGAACACTCTTTCGCAAGTCCATCAAAAAACGATTTATCTCTGGGAAACAGGAATGACAACACTTTGGCGATGGAGCCAGCAACGGTTGTATGTCCGGCAGGATAACCAGGGAAGTTGGGGGTGGCGATCAAAATAGGTTTGAAAGAAAGGTCGTACTGAAACGGTCGAATTCCCCAATAATGATATTTCCCATCCCAAGCGGCAATGATGGCATCGTAGCGTGCGGTATGAAAAATAGCATTCGCAAAAGCAGCTTCAAAGGGGTTCAGGTTGTATTCCAGAATCTTTCGTTCGATCAGTCGATCCCAGACCGGCTCGCTTTTCCACTTCCAGGCGATTTCACTGCTTTGATGTTTTGCATTAAATTCCCGAAGCTCTTCCATGTCAACAGACCAGTCCGTAGGAGGCGGTTTGGGTCTGAACTGATTGGGTTGATCAAGGGTAAGGGGCTTCCATTGCCTTTTCATAGGGTCCCAAGGGCTGGGATTGCCTGACCAGAGACTATCTAATTTTGGTACCCTCCCTTTCCAGCGACGGTCTGTGCGATCATCCTTGGCATATTCAATGTATTTCTTAGCTATTTTTTGTCCAATCTCCAGTCCCTTCTCAATGTCAGAGGGAAATTGCAGACCACTGGCAAGACGAGCAGATTTAAAGGCAGCGAGTTGGCTGTCGAGCAATTCTTTTTGCGCTGGAAAGTAATGTCCTATGACCCGGTGGGCGGCTCCCGCCACGGCGCTCCATTCGCAAATAAAAGCGGAGTAGTCAGATTTGGGTCCAAGTCTTTTGACCTTTGAGTCATACTGATAGGCCGCCTTCTGGAAATGAGCCTTTTTATGCTTCCAAACTTCCACCATAGCGTCATAGATTGCAAGATGCATAACGACCACCCGACCTCCATTTTTATGACCTTGATGGTTTTGGCTGGCTTGCATAAGCAATTGGTGCCAGCGGTAAGAGGGATAAGCCCCATTCCAATACCTTATGGCCCATAAGTTCTCTTTCTCCATTTGCCGCTGAATAACCGCTATTTCCGAAATTTCATCCTGAAGAAGTTTTTCATTGACTGGTGAAAAACGCTCCTGGAGTTTAAACTTGAAGGACTTAAGCGAGGAGGATGTCATTTGTCCATACCCTATGCCTGGTTTGAACAGCATAACTATCAAGCAGAACATGTATAGAAATAGTGTAGTGGAAATTTTAGGCGATAAATCCATTGGCAGTTTTTGATTTTTTATAAAATAAAATTAATACAAATAAGGCAACCAATCAAGCCCAAACGATTCTGGTCTTTGCATTCACTCAATGTCTGCCTCCTAATGATCCCAAGTATTCCAAAAAAGCCCGGCAAGTTTTTACTTGCTGATACACACAGGGACTTGTGCAATCACCCTTAACAACAACTGAGTAGATTCCCTTAAAAAACGAACCTTACGAAGGTCTTATATTAAGCTGTTATAGCCAATTCAAAATATTTGTAGAGCTAAAAAATAAATGTGGACAAGCCGAACACCATCTTACAAAGTAGGCATATTCTAAAAACAAATCTAAAATGTTTAGAAGATCAACATTCATTTTATTATCAGCATTTGCCGTTTTTGCTTGCAATCAGGTAAATGAAAAGGAAACCTCTGAAGCAGAGAACAACAAAAAACAAATTATAAAAGATAAATCAACTCAATGTATTACTTCAGCTGAAGTAGTGGCCGCTCAACAACAATGGGGCGCTGGAATAGTCAAAATTGGAAAAGTATTTAACGATGGTGGTGATTACAAACAAGCCGCCAAAGCGCATATCGAGAGCCTATACGGCTATGATTTAGGTATGGTGCTGTTTAAACCAACTTTAGCATCTGAGGATCAGTTTAGAGAGACGTTCGATGCAGCCTTGTCTTATTTTGTTGGCGGAAACGAAACCTATGCTGAGGACAAAGGATTTGCGATTGCACCTTATACGAAAGTTCGCTGGGAGAATAGTGGAATTTACGCTAATGTGTGTGACATGGCCATTGCCATGGGAAATTACTACTTTACGACAAAAAGTGGAAAGGAAATAAAAGTGGAGTATACTTTTGGGTATGTAAAAGATAAAAATGGGAAGCTAAGGATTGTAGCTCATAAATCAGCTTTGCCTTACAACCCAGGATAAAGTTTGGTCTCAATTAATATAAGGAATAGTACCAAAATAAATTTACATTTTTAACGTCATCTTTCGCTGACAGAATTCGTTAAAAAAACTTGACGTAGCGCTGCTATGACGCCGTCCCGCAGGGCTGGCTCAACATCCACTGGATATTGCCTCTCCTGCCAACAAAATATTTTGGCGTCACTATAGAACTTTATTTTTACACCATTCCTAAGAGAAAAAATAGCTATCACAAGGTAATACCTTTTTATCATCATATAACCACAAATGCAACAATGTTGCATTTGTGGTTATTAATGGTTAAAATTGTAACAGTTTTTCATTTGTATGAAAGCGAAGATTATAAAAAGAGTTACACAGCTAATGACCTTACAGGATGAGTGATAGTAGCAATATAGATGAGTATTATGATGTTATCATAGTTGGCGCAGGACCTGCGGGCATAGGAGTAAGTATTCTTTTGCAAAAGCTGGAAATAAATCATATCATATTAGAAAAGGCTTCGATTGGTGATTCATTTAGAAAATGGCCCAAAGAAACCCGATTTATATCTCCTTCATTCACGGGAAACTTTTTTAAGATGCCCGATTTGAATGCCATCACCCCGGGTACCTCTCCGGCATTCACATTATTGACTGAACACCCTACAGGAGAAGATTATGTCGAGTATCTTGAAAATCTTGCAAAGTATTATGATCTGCCAATTAAAACAGAGGTCTGTGTAGACGCTGTTCGGAAAAAGGGGGATTCCTTCGTATTAACTACCACTCATGGAGTGTACAAGAGTACCTATGCAATATGGGCAGCGGGTGAATATCAATACCCTAATAAGCAAGCCTTTGAAGGTGCTCATCTATGTACACATTACTCAGAAATTGATTCCTTTTCAGATTTGGACGGTGATGAACACATTGTGATAGGAGCCTATGAATCTGGTTTTGACGCCATGGTTAACTTAATTAGGGCAAGAAAGATAGTAACCCTCCTTGATGATTCTGACTATTTAAATCTGGTAAAAAGCGATTCGAGTTACTCCCTTGCTCCATTTACAAGAGACAGGGTAGAATATGTGACCGATCTTTTTGATTATTACACTGAAACCAAAGTGACCAGAGTAGAATTTGTAAATGCTACCTACATCGTTAAAACCGCCAATGGTCATACATTCACCTCTCCCCAAAAACCCATTAATTGCACAGGATTTGCCAGTAGCCTCACGCTTGTGCAAGAATCATTTGGGTTTAAAAACAACTACCCCCTATTGAATGAATTTGATGAGTCTACCAAGACAAAAAATCTATTTTTGGTAGGCCCACAAGTGAAACATGGAAACGCGTTATTTTGCTTTATTTATAAATACAGGCAAAGGTTTGCCATAGTAGCCGAAAAAATTGCAAAACGAATGAAAGTTCCTCCTAAAACAATAGAGAAGGCTCTTCAAGAATATAAGAACAATAACTTTTATTTGGATAATTTATCGTGTTGTGATGATGAGTGTGTATGTTAAAATGAAGAAACCCATGGAAATATTAAATTTGTTAGTGGGTTTCGAGCTAATTGTAGTGGGTTTATTGTATCTGACGAAGCTTGACATTACGTCTGCCGCAAGTTGGTCTATTTTTGGGTGCATGTATATTGTAATGGATAAATATTCAGTGCTTGAAAACATGTCAAAAAATCGTAAACTTATAGAAGCCATTAAATATGGTACAGCCTGGCTTGGGTTCCTGATTAGTACCGCGTTTCTGGGGTATGTGGCGTTTACACTTTAGACAATCATCTATTAGACAATCATCTAGTACTCCAGACACTAAATATGTAAAGCGGTACTTTGCACCTTTTGCCCTTTGGCTTCCCCTCTCGCGCATCTGCGATGCATGTATATATAATTACTAGCACTTGTAATGCGGCCACTACTTTTTGCTTGTTGTTTCTTGAACTTCAAAATCGTGTTACAAACAAAAAAGGTCACCTGAATACCAGGCGACCTTTTCGCTTTATTGATCTGTCTGTTACCCGTTTAAGTAACAAGTAGTTGCAATGACTATTGCTTCAAAAACTTTTTGGTGACTGTTTTTCCACCAGTGGTTATTCTGATAAAGTAAGTACCAGCCGGAAGGTCAGAAACATCTACACTATTTGTGTTGCTCTTGCCATTGGCAGTTTTTTCAGCAGTTTTCACTGTTCTTCCATACATAGAAAAGATTTGAATCCCGTCTACCTCTCCCTGAGCGTTGATGTTCAACACACCAGTAGCAGGTACAGGATATAATTTAATATCGTTGCTTTTATCTAAGGCGTAAGTCTCTAAACGAGTAGCACCTGCGCTCTTGCTTCTTGAACCAATACAGAAGTCAGTAGCATCGGTACTGTTAAACTCGCCACCACTTGCAATGGTTCCGCCAGTGTAAGCCAAAGTATAAGAACCAGTACCGTAAGCACAGCAAATACCATCGCCATAGCTATCTTTTAAAGTAAAAGTATAGTCACCAGCCGCCAAGCCAGCAATAGTTTCGTTTACAGTAGAACCATCAGGATTGGCAGAAGAATAGCTCTTAGAAGCCACTACAGTTCCACCAGCGTTGGTAACCTCCCAAGAAGTTTCTTGTGGGTAATTGTCAAAAGTAATGGTCAAAGTTAAGTTGCCAGAAGCACAGTTGCTCACGCTGCCAGTAGTTACACTTACATCGTCAATGGCAATGTCTGCCTGCCAGGTGCTACCAGTTACGCGATTAAACCTCAACTGAACGCTTCCACCTACATAAGCCGCCAAATCTACCGAAGCAGTATTCCATTGGTTGCCCTGGTTACCAGTTTGGTTCCAAATACTAGTCCAGGTAGTCCCGTTATCGTTGCTTGCTTCAAGGTTAAAGCTTCCCATATCAGTGGCGCCAAACATGTGGTACTTAAAAGTGAAAGTAGCCTGAGAAGCGGCACTTAAGTTAAAACAAGGTGAGTTTAAAATCGCTCTCTTGTTAGGGTAACCAGTTCCGTTTACCGAAGCCTCCACATATACATAAGAGTTACCCGCCGCCGCCGCAGAAGGTCCAGTACCCGTGGAAGGCGTACCATTGGCATCAATGGTCCAGTTTAAGTCATCGCCAGATGCTTGAGTCCAGTCACCCAAAGTGTTTTCAAAGCTTTCGCCATAAGGGAAAGAAGCAACTCCGTTAGCACAACCAGTAGGAGTAGAAGTAGTAGTTACATTTACCGTGTTGCTTGCGCCTGAAATATTACCCGCTGCATCTTTAGCTCTTACCGAGAAAGAATAAGCAGTATTAGGACTCAAACCAGTTACATTGTAGGAAGTTCCACTGGCAGAGCCAATCAGAGTAGCACCTCTGTAAACATCATAGCCAGACACCCCTACATTGTCAGTAGAAGCTGTCCAGTTTAAAGTAAGGTTGGTAGACGATACGCTGGAAGCAGTCAAGTTGGTAGGCGTGGAAGGAGCTTGAGTATCTGGCACAGGGGTACCAAAACGGAAAGCAACCACACGGCTTCTTCTTACTTGACTCGCAGAGCCCTTCATATATTCGCCAATATGCCAGAAGGTTAAATCATCGGTTGGATCCATAGTGATTTGCGCATAGTCACCATAACGTCCGTCTGAACGATTACTTCTGGCATCTCCATCAGAAGCAACACCTTCACCTTGAGTCATTACCCCTAAAGGATCACTAGCCAAACGACCAGTATAACGAATAGAAAGGTGCTTAGAGCTACTTACGATTGTGTAACCCATACCAATATTACCGTTTTTGTCCATTCCGATAGCACCACAAAAAGCACTGTGTCCATTAGGATCAACATAAGTACCTTCTTGGTAAATAGACCAGTTGCCACCCGCCGAAGGCTGACGAAGCTCATACCAACGGATACCCGCTTTGCCGTCGTTACCATTTACATCTACGACAAAGTTCATTACTACTGAGTTGTGCGTAGCAAAACGGCGATAGTTGGTCATAAACATCATAGTAGCCTGAATAGCGTCAATTTTACGGCCTCCACCTGGCTCAGTTAAGTTTTGGAAAGAACCACCGTTGAACACTCCATCAAAAGCCGTTGTGTTTAATTCTTGCGATAAGGTAATGCTAGAGTTAGAAGTGTTGTTCCAGTCTACAGTAGAAGTCCAAATTTTCAAGTGATCGTTAGATACACCAGACCAAGAGTCGTCTTGCATATAAACGATTTGGTGTTTTGCACTTGAAGGAGGCAAAGAAGTACCTGTAGCGTTGAATCCACCTGGGCTATAAAAACCGTTGTTTCTGATACCTGGCAACGGAAAGCCTATCAATTGAGAAGTAGCACCCGTTAACATCTTATCTCTTTCTACCACATACACCACCTCACTTGTAGAAGCAGAGTTTTGGTCTTTGTTAGCCGTGATGTAGTAACCATCGTGCCAGATAGACATTTTTTCGTAGTCAGGGAAAGATCCCGTGTTAAAACGGTAAGTGTGCCATCCATCGTTTACAGGGTCAGCACCTTTACAAACGGCAATTAAAATACCATTAGGAGTATTACTGAATTGCATAATGATAAAACGACCCGCAAAGTTATCATACATTACTACCGGGTCACCTAGTGTTTCGCCAGGGAAAATAGTACCCAAAGAAGCCTCGGCAACCAACACATTACCGCTACGGTCAAGAATACCAAAACCAGAGTTAAAAGCATACACGTAGTGGTTGGGTCCTATAGCACCTGTAGGGTCATTCAACACAGTGCCCTTGTGTGCGTCAAAGTTGGCTACTTGAGTAGCCGCAGTGGTTCTACTTTGAGCAGCCCTGCGGTGTGCTTCCAATTGCTTAGTTGCCAGTGGGTCACCTGTTCGGGGGAAGCCCTTGCCAGCTACATAAGTGTTTTTGCCTCGGCGTTTAGGAGGAGCCACATGCTCCATTCCGCTGGCAGCAATAATGTTATCCATGCTTGCCAAAGCAGGGATGTCTCTTACATAAGCACTAGTAGTGCGATAAGTAGCCTTAGCTGTAGGCTTTTGTTGTGCAAACGAGCTATAACACAGCGTTAACACAAAGATAAAGCTTAGTAAAAATTTACCTTTCATAAGTGTAATAAAAATTGGATTTATAAAATTGATTTGTGTAATTAATTTGCTCTGCTAAAAATCAAATAAGTGTAATATTTCGCCACTTTTTCAGTCATAAAGTGCTGCGCTATATTAGAAGGTTTAGGCGGGAGAAACAAAAAAAGCGAGGTTACAAAAAGTATACAAGGGGCTCTTTGGGCACAACCAGTAATCACTCACTGGGAATACATCAATATTTGATCATATTTTCAAAACACTATCAATCAAGTACTTATATATAAAAACCATTTAAAAAAAAGTATACAAAACGGCTTCTGGGATACAACAAGTTATTTTTCAATATTTTATTGTTTTTTCAAAAAACACGCACTTAAACAAAATTTTCAAAAAGCTTTAAATGATTTCACAAAATAAAAAATAATTAAACCCTCAAAAACAATACATAATCACAAGCGAAAAGCTTTTCCTGAAGACGGGTTGTTCCCACCCAAAAACTATTGATGAGTAAATCCTCAAACCTGAGCAAACAACCAATGTAATGAATCATCTCTTTTTTATCATTCCCCTGCCTTGTGAAAAAGCTGGGCTTGTTCAAAAACAAAAAAGTGGTGTAATTATTTAGTCAAAAAAACCGTAATTTTACCTGCCATATGATACCTTATGGTAAAGCGTACATCATTGTATTTTTGATAAGTTTTAAAAGATCCAGTATTATGAATCAAGCCATCAAGACTGCCATTGACAAAGTAAGAGGCAATGACTTTGTCAGTTACTTCGAGATTATGGAAC
Source organism: Microscilla marina ATCC 23134 (assembly GCF_000169175.1). NCBI lineage: Bacteria > Pseudomonadati > Bacteroidota > Cytophagia > Cytophagales > Microscillaceae > Microscilla > Microscilla marina. The sequence goes on along the minus strand of NZ_AAWS01000025.1, from coordinate 115,043 downwards.
AAATAGTGCCTACCAGTAAAAGGGCCATGTTTAGTCAATTGCGCAGTAAATTTAATTCTGACCGAACTTCGGTACATTTCGATCAACAGTTGATTGTGTTTGCCAGAGAAGTAGAAAAACTGGTGGCAGATGAGGACTCAGTTCCTGCCCAGTCTGGTTCTTCTGATAAAGTGGCGATTGATGCCGTAAAGTTAAAAAAACTAATTGCGCAGGGGCAGTTACAAGTGGTAATCAATGAACTCACTGATGCATTGGGCACACCTCAGACTAAAGATTTATTTAATCGTGTGGTGGTGATTAGTGCTAACCTGAACAGCCTCAACTCTTTGACCATGACACACGACGAAATAAGCCGTAAGCAAAGTCAGTTAACTATGGAAGTACTGAACATCATCAACGAAATTGAATAATCTATCTATGGGTAACTTTGTGAAGGTTACCCTCCTTTGCCTGTTTCTATGTATACCCAATTTATTAGCACTCAATGATACCACATTTTATAAAAACACTACATAGTAAAATTTTAATTACTATTACCTATTTTTAAGTAGTTATACCCCCTATTTGTCATTTTTTACTATTTACTTTTCATATTTTATGAGGTGAAAAGTTTTTTTTATCCATAACAAATAATTATGTTAAATAAGTAATCCACAAAAAACTGCCTGTTCAAAAAGAACTTACATACCAAGCCTGAGGTATTAAACCCAAAACACAGGTTTATGCCAAACATGTGTTAAATTAAAAGAGAATTCACTAAAACATCCAAGGCAATATGACTGACTATCACCATATTTTAATTATAGATGATGACAAGACTTTTATCAAAGTCAATCACAAAATTTTTAGCACGATTACAGGGTGTAATAATGTAAATTTTAAAATGAGCGGAACTACTGCGCTGGAGTTTTTGGCTGAAATGGACAAAGCGGCTCAATTTCCCGACCTTATTACCCTTGACTGGCGTATGTCGCTGGGCAATGGCGCAGATTTTTTGAAAGCTTATGAGCAAAAATATTATGCAAACCACCCCAACACCAAAATACTCATCATCACAGAAGCATCTCAAGAGGTAGCCCCTTCGCACCAATCACTCGATTTTGTATCAGGAGTATTGGCAAAACCACTCAGGGCTAACCAACTTAAAGAAGTATTATAAAGAAAAAACCAGGTATCTTTCACCTGGTTTTATGCAATACACCCATCAAAAATCGGAAGGCTCTATGCTAATAGCATAGTCATCCACCAATACCTCCATCATTTCCCATCCATCTACATTGGCGTCATCGCAAGCCCACAGTATTTTTATTTGACTACTTTTTTCCACCGCTTCAAGCAATCGCATTAATATTTGCCACCCTCCTATATTATCCTGGTAGTAATACCACACCTTGACCCGGGTTTCGGGCAATGGGTTCAAGGCATACATACCCAACCAACGCTCAAATATAGCCCACTCCATAGCCGAAATCACTCGATTGCCCCAATAACCAATTTGAATGGCAAACTCTTGTTTGTAAATATCAAATTTTAAAAAGCACTGGTCACCTTCCTCATCATAAATAAAAAAGTTTTGATACGGCTTGACACAAGGTAACTTGGCAACTACTTCGGGAATATCTGAGTAAGCATCGTATACATACACACTTTTGAGTTGGGGACATTGCCTGATGACTTCGGGGGTGAGTAAAAATGATTGGGCACGGGTAAGCGACAAATACCGGAGTTGTGGCATATTGACCAACCACGAAATATCTTGTATTTGGGTGCCATGCAAAAATAATGATTTTAGGTGCTGGAGTTGCGACAAAGGCGTAGGCAAGGTAGTAAGTCTGGTGTGGGTAAGATCTAGAGTTTGTAGCAAGGGTAAATCGGTAATACTGTCGGGTAGAGCATCAATAGGGTTAAATGAAAAGTATAAATGGCGTAGATACGCAACAGGTGATAATTCGGAAGGAAAAGCTTGTACATCGCATCCTGACAGCGACAAACTATTGCCCCGAAAGGGTAAAAACCTAAAAGCTCCCTGCTCAAAATACAAACCCATTGTTTTGTTCAAATCAGTTGCTTTCAATAAACGATGTAATGTGATGTAGGCGGGTTGTTCTATGCTTCGCAGCAGCTGAAAAGCCAAGTCAATGTTTACCTTGTCTCTGGTCTTTAGTAATTGCTTTATTTTGAGTAGGTAGTTGCCTTCTTCGGAGTTGCCATCCGATGAATAAAAAAAGTTGCGCCAATGAGTCATAGATCAGCAAAAATAGCGTAAGGTGTTGTATAAAAAGTCACTTTTGCCCGCAATGGAAAACTGTTCAGGCTTTCTTATTACATTTGCTTGCATTTATCAACACCCAATAATGCCGCCAGACTCGTCTAATTTTACCTGAAAAAGCAAAATAATGATACTTGCAGCAAGCACTATTACTTGTCTTGCACAACAGATGGCATTGCTTTAAGCACTTGTTGAACAAGTATGACAAACGCTTTAAATTGCTATTGTTAGGGTTGTTGTTATTGGGTGGTTGCAAGTAATGACAATACCCACCACCCTGACCATACCTTTATACAAAAGAATGGGATAGAAACAGAACTGTTTTTTGTTATAAACACGCTTGTGGAGACACTAAGGGATGGTGTAAAAATAAAGTTCTATAGTAACGCCAAAATATTTTGTTGGCAGTAGAGGCAATATCCAGTGGATGTTGAGCCAGCCCTGCGGGACGGCGGCATAGCAGCGCTACGGCAAGTTTTTTTAACGAATTCTGTCAGCGAAAGATGACGTTAAAAATGTAAATTTATTTTGGTACTATTCCTAAGGGGAGCTTTTAAAAAAAATACAGGGCTTTCTACTTTTGACATTGTGCAGAAAACCCTGATTAACATACAGGAAGTTGACTTATAATATTGTTACAGAAACTTGCTATGGTTTGAAATTTATCTCATTATCCATTCAATGAACAAAAAGATTATTTTACCCAACGCTCCGCAGCATTAGGTTCGCTGTTGTTGGTATTTGCGTGAGTAGCTACCTTAGCCGCAGGAGTAGTAGTTTTGATGGCTAGTTCTTTGATTACCTGGTTTCCGCTGTGGTCGTTGGCAATTATACTTATTACATTGTATTTTTGGGTAAGGCGAATGCGTGTCTGAAAACTACCATAAGCATCTACATTTACTCTTTTACCATCTACAATAACCGATGCTACACCCGATACTTTGTCTTCTACCTTGCCTGTAAGCAAAAACTCATTCTTGTCGCATTTTACCAATATTCTTAAGGTATGATTAAAAACCTCTAACTTGGGCTTATGAAGGTTTAGAACAACTCTGGGGGCTTTTTTGTCAGTGCTGTTTGCTTTATTTTTGGTTACCAGACTCAATTCAGGGGTAGACTTGCTACTTGCTTTTAGCAGTTGTTTGTCTGGTGAAGCTACCTGAGCCTGTGCTGTATTTAGAAAAGCTACTGAGGCAAGTATTACAATAAAGGGGCGAAGTTTTGCAAAAATATTCTTCATTTTTTATAGATATTTAAAATAAGTATGGAATAGGGGGTTAGTTTTGTTGGGTCAATTGCCTTTAGTCGTACTATCAGGCAAAATTGTAGTGTACAAGCATATCGAATATGCTCAAAACAATATATTTTTGAAAATGTTGTTTTAAAAAAATTAAGTAAGCAAATTTACCATCATTTAAAGGGCAACAGGCATATAGCTACTGCCGAAAAAGATGGCTTACCCTGAGGGAACCTGGGGTGGAGAATACTCGCTGGCAATTACCAGAAAGGGGGTAACAGATAAAGAAGCGTAAACAGTGTTTGTGGGTGTGGGAATATTAATCATTATAATTCGTATTAAGATATTTAAAAATAAGCTTTGTAATCTGGAAATAATTGAGGTCAATGGAAGTAGTATTATTTTGATACTACAATTAATCAGTCTTTGTGCTACAAAGGTATAAAACAAGCAGACTAAGTGGAAGTGTTTTTAGTCGAAACAGTATGAAATACTTATTTGAGTAAGTTTTTTCAATACAAAATTATGAAAAACAGGTTCACCCACGAATCAGGTTTCTAATAAAATCATCTTATTTAATAAAAATCAGAATATAACTTATATAGTATAGCGTGCTGGCATATAGCCAGCCAGTTTGTAATTATTAAAAGTAGTCAAATGTTTTTATCATTAATTTCAGAGGCTTATACAATCATTCTCAAAGAACTCAATCTGTGGTTCGAGGTATTTGTAAAATTTTTACCCAATTTTTTACTTGCTCTTCTGGTAATGTTTGTTTTTCATCAGATTGCCAAGTTTGCAAAAAGAATAAGCCTTCGGATATTCGCTAAATTTTCTGACAGTTCTACCATCAATAGTGTACTGGTACAGCTGCTATTTATCACTATTGAGCTTGTGGGGATATTTGTTGCTTTAAATGTGCTAGACCTCAGCAAGGCGGTTACCTCATTGTTGGCGGGTGCCGGAGTAGTAGGCTTGGCGCTCAGTTTTGCGTTTCAAGACCTTGCCACCAACTTTATTTCGGGTTTCTTCATTGTTACCCAAAAACCATTTGTATTAGGCGACCTGATCAAAACCAATGATTATCAAGGACATGTAAAAGAAATAAACCTGCGTACTGTCATGATTGAAGATCTTGATGGTCAAGATATCATTCTGCCTTCTAAGATGATCATTCAAAACCCACTGACTAACTATAGCCTGGTACGAAAGAGAAGGGTTAACCTCACCATAGGGGTAGATTATGGGTCAGACCTGGGCAAAGTAAAGGAGGTAACAGTAAAGACTATCAAACAGTTATCGGTAGTAGATACCAGCAAAGGCGGAATCATTATAGATTTTAATGAGTTTGGAGGCAGTTCTATTACTTTTACGCTCCGTTTTTGGATCGGAAGAAGCGAAGAGAGTGATCATAACAATGCCATTGCTCAAGCGATTATGGCCATTACAGAGGCATACCGCAAAAGCGATATCAATATTCCGTTCCCAATAAGAACCTTGCACATGAAACCCAAACAGAGCGATGAAAAAAACAATTAGTTCATCATTTCCCGAACTTTTTTTTCCTAAGTTTGTACGGATTAACTCAGATTAAAAAACAAACAGGCACTCAATATTTGACACTGAATGGAGACCCAAATATTTTCTAACTACCTATTACCCATTACGCTTGCCCTCATTATGTTAGGCATGGGGCTTTCGCTGACCATGCGCGATTTCAGAAATATATTTTTGCAACCCAAAGCGGTTATACTGGGCTTGTTAAGTCAAATGATCATTCTTCCCCTGTTTGCCATGTTGGTGGCTCAACTATCGGGTTTGTCTGACGAACTTAAGGTAGGCTTGGTGTTGATAGCTGCCTGTCCGGGTGGTGCCGTATCTAACTTAATTACTCACTTGCTCAAAGGCAATGTGGCTTTGTCGGTGTCTATGACCACGGTAAACAGTTTTATTACTATTTTTACTATTCCAGCCATTGTAGGAATTGCCCTACACTATTTCATTGGCGACAGCAAAGAGATTGCGTTAGACTTTTGGGGTACGCTTATCAGGGTATTGCTCATTACTGTATTGCCTTGTGTAGTAGGGGTTATTATTCACCAACAGCATAAGTTGTTTGCCGAAAGTCTGGAAAAACCACTGAGAGTGATTATGCCTATTTCGCTGGCACTTATGATGATTGGTTCTATTTTTTTAGAAAAGAAAGAAAACGCCGTTCCCATTACATTTCATGAATACCTTACCGTGATCATCCCTTGTCTTATACTTAACCTGGGCGGCATGTTCATTGGTTACTATATCGCCAAGGCTTTTGGGTTGATCAAGAAAAACCAAATCACTATAGCAGTAGAAGTAGGACTGCAAAATACCGGACTAGCGATTTTTGTTGCCACCTCTTTATTAGAAAACCAACGCATGGCAATTCCATCGGCAGTATATGCCTTATTTACCTTTTTCTCAGCGGCTATTTTTGGTTTTTTGGTTAACAAAGAAGAAATTATGAAAAAACCTCCCCGAAAACCCCAGGCAGCCAATTAATCAAGTACCGCAATAAGCAACCAATCGATGTTACAACCAATCCAAGATACACTTTTTGACACCCATCAGGTCAAAGTATATGTGTACCGTCTTGACCTTATTCACCCACAGGTATCGGGCAACAAAGGTTACAAACTTAAGTATAACCTACTGGCAGCCAAGCAACAACAAAAAAACACCTTGCTTACTTTTGGGGGCGCTTATTCTAACCATATTTACGCCACGGCTGCTGCCGGAAAAGAGGCTGGTCTTCGGACTATAGGCGTAATAAGAGGAGAAGAGCACTTACCTTTAAACCCTACGCTCCAATTTGCCACTACAGCTGGCATGCACTTGCATTATATGGACAGAAGTACCTATCGAAATAAAAAATCGGAGGAAGTAATTGCTCAATTACGTCAAACGTTTGGGGATTTTTATTTGGTGCCCGAAGGAGGTTCCAATGCACTCGCGGTGAAGGGATGTACCGAGATATTGCCAGAGATTAATATTGATTTTGATGTAGTGGCTACAGCTTGTGGCACGGGGGGCACGCTTGCGGGCTTGGTAGCACACCTTGACGCCAGAAAACAAGTACTGGGATTTCCGGCACTTAAGGGTGGCGAGTTTTTGTACCAAGACATTGCCCAGTTGTTGGATGTCTACTACGCCCACGAACACCTGCCAGATACAAGGCAGTCCTATGCCCTGATAACTGACTATCACTTTGGCGGCTACGCCAAAAAAAAGCCTGCCCTGGAGCAGTTCATTGCCGAGTTTCAACAAAAGCACCGTATACCCATAGAATGGATTTATACTGGTAAAATGTTTTATGGCTTATACGATTTGATCGGCAAAGGTTATTTTGACTCAGGCACTACTATAGTGGCTTTGCATACGGGGGGATTGAGGTAAAACAAGTATTTTTGAAATAAATCGGGACTGTCTCATAAGGTATAGACAGCTCCACACTAACAATTCTCAGACAAACCGCTTACTTTCCCCACAAATATTCATCATCTGTAGGCTCACATAAAACTATGTCAGCATACTTCTTCATTTTGCGAGCAATCCCTCTTTCGGTGGTTTTAAATATGCTTAAATCTCCCGCTTCTCCAATATAAGAATAAAGGCGTTTTTTACCCCCTACTATACTGTTTGCTTCTGCTTTGGTTAAAGCCTGACTTTTGAAATTTGCTAACTTCTTCATAAGATTACTTTGATTTTTTAAAGCTTGTTTAAAATTAGCCAACAAGCTGAGCTTAATAGGCACTTTAAACAAACTCTTACAAATTTTGATGTCACAAAGGAAGGGATAAAACCAAAGAACAACTTGGACATATAGGTCAAAAAGTTGTTTATATGCATAAAAACAAAGCATTTTCACCTCTGAGGTTTACAAAAAAGGCTACACCACCAGTGGTCACTCCCCTACCCTCACTTCGCTCAAGTGCAACTCATATTTACCATAGCGCACTCCTCCTACTCCATAAAAAGCCACCGAAATACTTTTGCCTACGTAGTTTTTTAAAGGTATTTTACGCATCACAGGAGCAGTTGCTTTGATGTTTTGATGATTGTAAGCTGCAATGGTTTGGTAGGTTTTACCTCCATCAAGCGACACCCTCACCTCTAGCACATCATCGGTATCCATTGCCCGGTATTTGCCGGCATTGGGAGCGGTAGCAAAGGCTTTAAAGTAGAGCGTATCGGCAAGGCTACGTACCTTAAACACAGGACTTTTGACATAAGCATTGCGGTTGTTGGCCTGGAGCAAAAACACCAACGAACGAATGCCATAACGACGCTGTTGACGCAAGCTACTCAAGGCGGTACCCTTGCTTATCCAACCCAGGCGTTGGGCACCAGGCGGGTGTACCTGGTCAAGCTTCATTTGGCAGGGCAACGGTACTTTATTCACTACTACTTGTGATAGAATGGTGTCGTTTGCCAAAAAGTTGTCAACTGATGCTACATAAGCCCTGAGCTGGTAGGCACCCCCTTGCTTGATAGCAGGAATAAAAAAACTAATGGTGGTGTCTCTAAAAAAACCCAGCTTTCCTTTTTTAATCTCGATAGGTTGGATAGCAATTGCGGAAGATCCTACACTTTTGAGGTAAATTTTGAGCGGATGTTGGGCAAAATCAGCTTCTCTGATACGGATATTTTGCAGGGTCAAATCAATGTTATTATAATCGGCTTTAAGGTCTTGCCCGATGTCGGTTTTGAGTTTGGTCAGGCGCAGGTCAAAGTTGTTATTAAAAGTAAACATTGGGCGCAAGCCATCCATTTCGGTCAGTTGATCACTCATTTGGTCTGTGTTTCCCCGCACATAATAATGATACGCTTTTTGACGCTCGCCTTTGTTATGAAACACCTGAAAGTCAGCCCCATTGGCAGTAGGTTTGGTTTGTATATATTCTACCGCCATCAATAGGTTTTTGCCTTCAGTAGGGTCAAACCTAAAAGTATGATCTAAATGAAAATCAATGAGCGCATTGGGGTGTTTGGTATAAGGCAAAAAGTTGGTGTTCAAACTTTTAGCAGGATCTTGGTCGTACACCAAGGTCATATTTTCTATTGCGTTGCCCCAATCACGGTGTGCTTCGTTCAAGACCGAGTCGGGCACATTTTTCAAGTATATTTTTAACCTGCTTGCCCCAGCTACCACAATTGCCCGGTTCAGTTTTTTGTGCAAGGCAATTTCCAGGTTATAAATTTTTCCATCCACAAAAAAACGGTGAGGAATCATTTTCTGATCATACAAAAACAAGCTCCGGTTATAAGTATTTGGGCGGGCTGAAATATCCAATAACACCTTTTTTTGATAGTACTTATAGGTATTGGCTTGCGCCGACTTTCTTAATACTTGCTGCTTGCCCCTTGGCTTGTCTAAAGCAGGTTGGTTCAATGGCTTATTGCCTTGAGCCTGAGGACCCTTATTCAACCACACCGCCAGTTCGTCTATGCCCCGCACAATGGCCAATACATCTTGCCAGCCATCGCCGTTGAGGTCGGCTATAGCATACCCAAACTTTTTAGCGTCCACCTTGCCCAACATAGGCAAATAGTGGGGTTGATAAAACTGCCCCGCTTGATTGCGCAAAGCAAAAAATAGTTGGTCAAAGCCTTTTTTACGGAGCTGCACGCCCAATACATCTGCTGTACCGTCGTGGTTGAGGTCAGCCACGGCAAACCGCTCATTCTGTTGTTTGATAGGTACCGAAAGCTTGCTTTGCTGCACTACCCGTTTAAAATTTCCCAAAGAGTCGGCGGCAAGTACTTTTAGCTGCTGCCGGGTAGCTACATAAGCTTGAGTGCTGCCTTCAGCGCTTGTTTTGCACAATACTGGATAAGGCATTTTAAACGGACTACGCCTCCAGGTCGCTTTGAACTGTCCAGCACTGGTTTGCAAAAAGCTCACTTGAGCAAGCTTGTCAGTAACCAAAAAATCGGGCAAACCGTCATTGTTTAAGTCTGCCTGTAATACCTGATAATAAGTAGAGATATTGCCCACTGTAGATTGTATTTTTTTAGGAAGTTCAAAGCTCCCATCTCCTTTGCCTTTGAACAAATGCAACGCCAACGGTTCAAGAGCACCCGACGAAAAAGAGGCGATGTCTATATTCCCATCCTGGTCATAATCCAGGAAAAAAGTTTCCCCTCCGTGGCTACCTGTAGCAAAAAACTGGGGTGGTTCGAAAGCAAATTTGACTGAAACCTGAGGCACTTTCCCTTTGTAAAGCCAAAAACCATTTTTCCAGAAATGATGCACCACCATATCAGGGCGACCATCTTGGTTGAGGTCTGCCACATCGCTTATAAAAGCAAACTGATCGGGCTTTTCAAAAATAATTTCTTTACCAAAAATACCTTTGCCCTGATTCATAAATACAGAAGCTTTGGCAAGTTTGGGTCCCTGGCTCGACTGGTGCTGATGTAGCTGGGCGTCTAGTATTACATCCAAGTCACCATCGCCATCCAGGTCTTTGGTCAAGATGCGATTGGGGCAGTTTGCCTGCGGAATGTTGGCAATGGGTGAGCAAATATTGAAGGGGTAGTATTGAGGTGGAGCAAAACCTTGCCAAGCAATGCTTTGGCTAAACCCTGCCAGGCTCCAGAAAATAACAATTATAAAGATTGTGCCTAATGTTTTCATAAAGAACCTTTTACCAGCAACAAGTTGCTTTAACCTATAAACTTCATGTAAAAACTCAATCGCTGTTTTTAATCAACTGAATATAAAAACGAATTAATTGCTGATAGCTTTTCTTTGAAATACGTTCATTGGTTCCATGAAAACTATCAATTTCTTTGTTCTCCAGATACAAAGGGCTAAACCTGTAAATATTTTTGCTCAAGGTCTGATAGTGTTTAGAGTCGGTGCCTGCTACCATGAGCGCAGGAGCCACCAATGCCTCAGGAAAAAGTTGATGAATGGTTTTTTGCAGTTTTTGAAAGCTGGCTGCCTTTACATCAGACAATGGAACTGGGATGTTAAACTCAGTGTTCAGTATTTTCACCTTTACCTTGGGATTGTCAATTACTTTTTTGAAGTGAGCCAACAACGTTTTTTTAGTTTCGCCCGGGCTCAAACGCAGGTTAATCACAGCACTAGGGTTAGCAGGCATCACATTTGGCTTAGGGCTGCCCTGTAGCATAGTAGGCGCTATAGTAGTGCGCAACACAGCATTGGAAGTAGCTTCGCCTGCCATAATATTTTTGATCACCGAACTAAACAACCAACGATTGGCAAAGACCAATTTAAAACCCAGGTCCATCTCTGGAGCCAGAAAATCCATCAACTCTCCAGTAGCTCCTTGGATGCTTGCCGGAAACTGGTGCGTTTCGAGATCCACAATTGCTTGACTCAATATACGCACAGGGGTTTGTAGCGGTGGTCGTGACGAGTGTCCTCCGTTGACAGCTACACTTAGTTTTACATTGGCATAGCCCTTTTCTGCTACCCCTACATAAGCCACAGGCTTTGCCACCCCAGGCATTAGACCCTTTAGCACAAACAAGCCTTCGTCGAGTACATACTCTAGTTGTACCCCTCGCTTGATCAGGTATTGGGCAATTTTTTTGGCACCTTCGTGTCCACTTATTTCTTCGTCGTGCCCAAAAGCCAGGTAAATACTGCGTTTGGGTACATAACCGTTTTTAAGCAAATGTTCTACCGCCTCTAGCATTCCCAACACATTCATTTTGTCGTCCAGGGCTCCCCTCCCCCAAATAAATCCATTGCTAATATTGCCCGCAAAAGGAGGGTGTTTCCATTTACTTTCAGTGCCTTTTTCTACAGGTACTACATCAGTATGGGCAGCCCAAAGTATTGGCTTAAGCTGGGGGCTGGAGCCTTTCCAATAGTACAGCAAACTAAATTGATTGATTTTTCTCAACTTAAGTTGGCTATGCACTAGGGGAAAACTATTGCGTAAATGCTGGTGCAAGTGTATAAAAGCTGCTGTATCTATTGGGGCTCCTCTTTTGAGCGAGGTGGTGGGCAAAGTAATGGCTTTTGAAAGGTGCTCGAAGGCATTGGCAGAAATATCAACTGAAGCTACAGGTTTTAAGGCCATTTGGCGCGAAGGTAAACGATAGGCATTGATAAATAACACAATGACTATCAATAACAACCCCGCCAAAAATATAAATAAGATTTTTCTTAACATTATGATTTTCTAATTTCAGATGATTTATTCCATGCACTATTCACAATCTCTCGTATAATTTGTATATTTACTAACAGAGTCTGTACAACCAGGGTGTTCAGTATATTACTATCACTTTTGGTATAATCAATATAAACTTACCCACATCAAAGGGTACATTCAACACGGGCTGATCTTTCTACATATTTACTTAATGTTTTTGTATATGGCATCATTTTTTGAGCAAATTATAAAAAAATTACTTCCTACTCAACCCAATACTCACCAGCCACTGGTGACTGAAGTACTTAAACGCTCGCAGGCTCAGCTCGAAAAATACAATGAATGGCAAAGCGACCAACAACACCTTGCCCTGATCGAGTCTATTGCCAAGGCCTATTACCTGCGACAACAGAACATGAAGCCTGACTTGTCTATCCATATATTTGAATCACCTTATGCCAACGGTTTTGCCATTACTTATGATGAGCAACACATGGGCAAAAATGACTTGATGTTTTTGAGTGATTATTTCAAAGATATGCTACTGCCTCTAGAGTATACACTCAAATCAGCACAACGCGAAATCACCGATAAGGCCACCTATATAAGTACAGTAGAACGCTATTACTTAAAACCCGAAAGCAAGCAAGCCATGAGCGAAGGCAAACTCATTAACCAACTCTATGGCAATTTACTGCTGGAAAATGTGTGGGTAGACGAAAAACCCAGTTACCTCAAAGTTTTGTCTACCATTTATGCTGACCGCTCGTTTACACCTGCCCTTAAGTTTGACGATTTGGTGCAAATTCTTTTTCAGCTAAATCAATAATCCTTTCAGATAAAACCGTAATTTTGTTGTAACAAAAATGATTGTGTAGCTTGACCTCATAGCACAATGCCCCAAAACAATACTACAACATTAGTCAAAAAAGATTCCTGGACGAGCTTTCTTAAACTGGTAAGGTGGCAAAACCTGATGATCATAGTTTTTACCCAATACATGGTCAAAATTTTTCTTATCAGCCCTCAACAGCCCTGGCTTACTACTTTACAAGAACTTCCGCTATTGATCATTAGCTCCTCTACGGTGATTGTGGCAGCGGCGGGTTACATTATCAACGATTATTATGACATTAAAATAGACCGGGTCAATAAACCCAAACGCATTGTGATAGGGCGGCTCATCAAACGGAGGGTAGCATTAGGCGCACACTTTACCCTCAATTTTATTGGCATTGGTTTAGGTGTCTGGCTCAGCCTTAAAGTAGGGGTCATTAACTTTATTGCGGGTTTTCTGCTTTGGTTGTACTCCAACCAACTCAAACGCCTGCCACTGGTGGGCAATGCCGCTATAGCGGTGCTCACAGCAATGGTGGTGATAGTGATGGCAGTATACTACGAGCAACAGCAGCTGTCGTTGTTTACCTTTGCTACGTTTGCTTTTTTTATCACCATTATCCGCGAAATAATCAAAGATATGGAAGATGTAAGGGGAGATGCTACCTTTGGCTGCAAAACCCTGCCCATTGTATGGGGCATGCGCCGCACCAAAAACGTAATTTATGTATTTCTGGGTATTCTCACAGCTATATTACTCTCTACGCTCTTTGTATATCGTCATTTATTTATACTTTATCTGGTCATTTTTGTGCTCCCATCACTTTTTTTCCTTTTTATTCGCCTTCGCCGTGCCGATACCAAAAAAGAATACAGATATTTGAGTCACTTTTGCAAATTTATTATGCTGATAGGGGTGTTGAGTATGGTGTTGGTTTTTTAATTGAGAGTTATTCTATTACGAATGTAAAAACTAAAAAACAATCCATCAACCTATAAGCACCTGAAAATAACCAGCTTAATAAGCCAATTTTGCAAGTTCAACATAGCTAAAGACTTGTGGCTTAAAGTACCAACACCCAAGATTTACTGTAAAAAATAATTCATGAAAAACATTGCTATTTTTGCTTCTGGTACGGGCAGTAACGCCCAAAAAATAATAGAACATTTCGAAGACAGTTCGCTGGCAAAGGTGAGTCTGGTGGTGTCAAACAAACCTCAGGCAAAGGTACTTGACAAAGCGCAAAGTTTTGGTGTGCCTACCCAGGTGATCAACCGTCAAAGTTTTTACCAAAGCAACGAGGTGGTTGACTTGCTCAAACAACACCAGATTGACTTGATTGTATTGGCGGGTTTTTTATGGCTGGTGCCCCAAAATCTGATTGAGGTATTTCCTCAGCGGGTGATCAATATTCATCCGGCATTATTGCCCAAACACGGAGGCAAGGGTATGTATGGCATGAAAGTACACCAAGCGGTGGTGGCAAATAAGGAAACTAAAACTGGCATAACTATCCATTATGTAAACGAACATTACGACGAGGGCAAAGCTATCTTTCAGAAAAGCTGCCCAGTAGCCCCAGAAGACACTCCGGAAGTGGTGGCAAAAAAAGTGCAACTACTTGAACATGAGCACTTTCCAAAAGTGGTAGAAGAATTGGTAAAAAACCTACAGATATAACTAAAAAAACATGTAACTTTGTCGCCTAAATAAAGCCTGTCAAAAGCAGAATGCTAAGTCTTTAGCTCTCAAATAGTTACTTGATAAAATTTCGTGCAATAAAAACAGTGGGTTAGGTTTAATTTTCACACATTCACACAACCTGATTAAGTCGTTTCCCACCAGATTTATTCTTACTTAATGTTTATCAATACAATTTGGCAAAAGACCTGAGAGTTAGAAAGCAAGGCTGAGACAAAACCCCAAAATTTTAGTATACATTGAAAAAGATAGAATCTGCCCTGATTTCAGTTTTTCACAAAGAAAAACTAGACAAAATTGTCAAGCTTTTAGATCAAAACGGAGTCAAAATATACTCTACTGGTGGCACCCAAAAATTTATCCAATCACTTGACGTAGAAGTACACGCTGTAGAAGACCTCACCGGATACCCTTCTATTTTGGGAGGTCGGGTAAAAACCTTACACCCTAAAGTTTTTGGAGGTATTCTTACCCGCAGAGAAGAAGCACAAGACACCGTTCAAATTGAGCAATACGAAATCCCTTCTATCGACCTGGTCATCGTAGACTTGTACCCATTTGAAGACACTGTGGCTTCGGGTGCCAGCGAGAGCGACATCATCGAGAAAATAGACATTGGGGGTATTTCGCTAATAAGAGCTGCCGCCAAAAACTTTAAAGATGTGGCAGTGCTTGCCTCTCGTGAACAATACGACGATTTTAATGCCTTGCTTGAACAAAACCAAGGGGCTACCTCTTTGGCAGACCGCAAGCGTTTGGCTGCTCAGGCGTTTGACATTAGCTCTCATTACGACACGGCTATTTTCAACTATTTCAATCAAGACGCTGAACTTCCTCGTTTCAAGCAAAGCTTCCGCCAGGCAAAAACATTGCGTTATGGAGAAAACCCTCACCAAAAAGGGCACTTTTACGGTAACCTTGACGAAATGTTTGACCAACTGCATGGCAAAGAATTATCTTACAACAACCTAGTAGACGTTGATGCGGCAGTGGCATTGATGGAAGAATTTGACGAAACAGAAACGGCGTATGCCATACTCAAACATACCAATGCCTGTGGAGTAGCCACTGGCAGTACCCCCAAAGAGGCTTACTTAAGAGCACTTGCCGGGGATTCGGTTTCGGCTTTTGGTGGGGTAATTGTTACTAACAACACCGTAGACGCTGAAACTGCCGAAGAATTGCACAAATTATTCTTTGAAGTTTTGATTGCCCCCGATTTCAACGCAGATGCGCTGGAGATTCTCAAAGGCAAGAAAAAACGGATTTTGTTAAAAAAGAAAACAAATTTACCCGCTTCTCCGTTGTTCAAAACTTTGCTTAATGGAGTGATTGGGCAAGACAGAGACGCAACCATAGAAAGTGCTGCCGATCTGAAACCTGTGACGAAAAAAGAGGCTACCGCCGACGAAATAAAAGCTTTGGTGTTTGCCAGCAAAATAGCCAAGCACACCAAGTCGAACACTATAGTACTGGCCAAAGACAATCAGTTGTGTGCCAGTGGTGTAGGACAAACGTCGCGAGTAGATGCGCTTAAACAAGCCATTATCAAAGCCAAACATTTTGGTTTTGACCTAAATGGAGCTGTGATGGCTTCTGATGCCTTTTTCCCTTTTCCCGACTGTGTAGAAATTGCCCACGAAGCAGGCATCACAGCCGTAATTCAACCGGGGGGCTCTATCAAAGACCAAGCATCTATCGACTATTGCAACAACAACGACATAGCAATGGTCTTTACTGGGGTTCGCCATTTTAAACACTAATAAAAAGTGCATACACAGGTTAAAAAGCCTGCTTATAACTATCAATCAAGCTTTTTAGCCTGTATATGGCTTACTTTGTTACCTTTACGGAAGTAGTAAATCAGTACTTAAGAATTTTGTAGGTTACTGTTGGCTATTCCAAAATATTTGCCTAGCGTAGTGGTTTTTTAATAAAATAGCGTGTTGGATACCTGACAGGTTCTAAAACACTTGATACAAATATTAAATCTCAACTGCCTATACTAGAATCTGATCGTAATAACTGTCTGTTTTGACTTTATAGTACTCTTTGTTATGCTTTGTTAATTTTGGTTAGCCGTAGCTGTGGCTACAACTGCAAAAACCGATGGCTAAAGCTTCGCTTTGCCGAGCTCTGCCAAAGGCTAATTACCTCACATAACCTTGAGTTCCTTTGCCAAAACTCGACACTTATTTTGACCAAGCTCCTAAGGGCAAATACTATATCTGAAAAGTTTTATAAATATTGCAAAACTACCATGGGATTATTTGATTTTTTTACTGGCGACATCGCCATCGACCTTGGTACTGCCAACACTCTCATTATCCACAAAGATAAAGTTGTGGTTGATGAACCCTCTATAATTGCCATAGATCGAAAAAACAGTAAGGTAATTGCAATTGGCAAACAAGCCATGCAAATGCACGAAAAAACCCACCGGGAAATAGAAACTATCCGCCCTTTGAAAGATGGTGTAATCGCAGATTTTACTGCAGCTGAGCAAATGATTCGTGGTTTGATCAAAATGATCAACTCAGGAAGTCGTTTTTTCACACCCTCTTATCGAATGGTGATTTGTATTCCTTCTGGTATTACCGAAGTAGAAAAAAGAGCGGTAAAAGACTCGGCTGAACACTGCGGTGCACGCGAAGTATATATGATACACGAGCCTATTGCAGCCGCTATAGGTATTGGTATCAATATAGATGAGCCAGTGGGTTCTATGATTGTAGACATTGGAGGTGGTACTACCGAGATTGCCGTAATTGCCCTTTCGGGGATTGTATGCGAGCAATCTATCAAAACTGCCGGGGATGTGTTTACTCAGGACATTCTAAACTATATGCGTCGTCAGCATAACCTATTGATTGGTGAGCGTTCGGCTGAACGTATCAAAATGGAAGTAGGTTCGGCAATGGCTGAGCTCGACGAACCACCTGCCGACTACGAGGTAAGAGGACGCGACCTGATGACGGGTATTCCTAAAACAATCAAGGTGAGTTATTCTGAGATTGCTTTTTGCCTTGACAAGTCTATCTCTAAAGTAGAAGACGGGGTGTTGAAAACCCTGGAAATGTCTCCTCCAGAACTTTCTGCTGATATTTACAACAATGGTATTTATTTGACTGGTGGTGGAGCATTGCTCAAAGGTTTAGATCAGCGTTTGGCGCTTAAAACCAAGCTACCTATACATATTGCCGATGATCCATTAAGAGCTGTAGTACGAGGTACTGGTATTGCCCTAAAAAACCTTGAAGCATACAAACCAGTATTGATGAGCTAGGGTACTAGTAACCTACTTAATTGAAAGTATACTAAGTACACTGTAAAATAAATATCTTATGCTTTTTTCGGCTTCTTTTGCCCTCTGACTTCTCTTTACAAAAATCGCGTAGCTTTGGCTATGCTCTATTTGTAAAGATCGCCAGCAAACAAAATAAACTCGAACTAAATAACAACTTACTTAATTTACAGTGTACTAAGTTTTTTAGTGCTAATATACGCCTTATAATAATTTCTTTTGTGTATATGTTAAAATACATGGAAGAATTACTTATTGCTTGATTTTCAGGCAGTACTTGGTGTATATTAGCATTTTATTTTGGAGTATAACCAAAGTTTTTATTTACAGTTTTGTAAAATCACGCGAGTTTGCCAACAAAACCAAAAACTAACAAGGCAATACTTAAAATGGTTAGTAAGATAATACCATCGTACTCAGTCCCCGGAACCAAGTGGCAAATCCCGATTTATCGGGTATCTTTATAAATACTGAGAGTAAGGGACATTTAAATTTGTCAGAGTAAAAAATATGCAATCGCTATTTTTATTAATCAAAAGATTCAGGACTCCCATTTTATTCCTGCTACTTGAAATTTTCTGCCTGATATTAATTGTTACCCGCAATAAATATCAAAACACTATTTTTTATAACATTTCGAGCGAATATACCGGGCAACTGTTAGGTGTGTCGAACAGTGTCTGGGAGTATTTCAACCTGAGAGATGTAAACGAAAAATTGGCACAGGAAAATGCCCAGTTACGCTATTTGGTGGCAAAAAAACAATTTGCCAAAAATGCCCAGGTAGTCCCCATTCGCGATTCGCTCATTGTAGCACAGTACCAATATGATGTGGCCAAGGTAGTAAACAACTCTACCCATAAACACAATAATTATCTTACGATTAACCGAGGGAGCCTGCACGGTATAAAACCTGGCATGGGGGTCATTTCTCCAGAAGGAGCAGTAGGCAAGATCAAATCTTGCTCTAAGCACTACTCTATTGTAGTGTCACTGTTGCACTCTAAAATGAGGATTTCGTCAGAGATCAAAAAGAACAATTCATTGGGCTACATACAGTGGCAGGGAGGCGACCCCTCTCAAGCCAAAATGCTGGACGTACCCCGACATTTGAACGTAGTAGAAAAAGACACCATCGTTACCTCTGGCTATAACAGTACTTTTCCGGCAGGCATTACCATTGGTGTAGTAAAAAAAGTAGGTAGAAAAGCAGAAGAAACCTTTTTTGACATTGATGTACAGCTTGCCACTGAATTCAATCAGTTGTCTTATGTATATGTCATCAAAAACAGATTAAAATTAGAACAAGAGTCGCTTGAGCGAGAGTCATTTGAAGATATAGATGAATAACAAAACCATAGTAACCCAAGTAGTATACTTTGTACTCTACATCATTTTACAGGTATTTTTTGCCAAAAACCTTGAGTTATTTGATGTAGCCTTTTGCTTTGTGTACATCAATTTTATTTTAAACCTGCCCCAGGACACCAAACGTGATGTTTTGCTGTTTTCAGGTTTTTTGCTGGGCTTTATAGTCGACTCTTTTTACAATACCTGGGGTATTCATAGTGCTGCCTGTGTACTCATTGCCTTTATCCGACCCTTTGTGCTAAAGGTAGTGACTCCTAAAAATGCAGGTGATGACAATGATCTAAAAGAGCGAAGCCTGCTCAGGTTTAGTTTGTATGCCATCATTCTTATTTTTATACACCATAGTATGATCTTTTTTATAGAGATTGCACATTTCAAATTGTTCTTCCATACATTGGTTAAAATATTTTTTAGCACAATTTTCACTTTTGTATTAAGCGTTATTATTCAGTACTTATCGCCTAAAAAAGCAACAAAACAAGCATGAACGACAGTAGAAAATGGATTATATTGGGGCTATTTACGGCTACCGGGCTTACCTTCCTTATCAAGCTGTTTATGATCCAGGTTTTGGTAAGCGACTATAAAATAAAAGCCGAAAGCAATGCCATACGTTCTATAAAAATATACCCACACCGAGGACTCATTTATGACAGAAATGGTAAGCTGTTGGCTTTCAATACTCCAGTGTATGACCTGATGGTAGACCTTAAAAAAGTAAAGATAAAGGATACCCTTGCCTTTTGTAATTTTTTGAGCATAACCAAAGCCCAGTTTGACAAAAACATGAAGCGGGTAAAAGTACGTGGCAAGCAGCCCAAGGCTTTTCTAAAACAAATTTCCCGTAAGGACTTTGCCAAAATCCAGGACAAACTCATTGACTACCCCGGCTTTTATGCCGAATCTAAAATTGTACGTGCTTATCCTCATAAAAGCCTGGCAAATGCCTTGGGATACATCGGAGAAATAAGCAAAAAACAGCTAAAGAAAGAAAAAGACACGGCTAACTATTACCAACAGGGCGACTACATTGGTATTAGTGGGCTGGAGGCTGCTTATGAAAAGTATTTGCGTGGACGACGTGGAGTAAAAATGGTATATGAAGACGCTCGAGGTAATAAAAAAGGGGCGTATAAAGGAGGAAAATACGACACTGCTTCAGTGGCGGGCAAAGACTTGATTTCGAGCATAGACCTTGAACTACAAAAATACGGTGAACAACTCATGCGCAACAAACGGGGAGCTATAGTAGCTATTGAACCTACTACTGGCGAAATTTTAACTATGATTTCGGCACCTTCGTATGACCCTAATTTGTTGACAGGGCGTGAGTTTTCAAAAAACTTTGGCCCCTTGTTGCTCAACAAAACCAAACCTTTGTACAATCGTGCCATTCGGTCTAAGTACCCGCCAGGTTCTACTTTTAAGGCAGTACAAGCATTGATTGGGCAAGAAGAAAATGTAATTTCATCACAAACAGTATTTGCCTGCAACAAAAGCCTGGTAAAATGTCACTGGCACCCCACAGTAGACCTACAGCGCTCTATTCAACACTCTTGCAACCCTTATTATTTCAATGTGTTCCGACGCATTATTTACCAAAACAAACTGGTTGACAGTACTGGCGGAGTATCTAAAGGAAGCGATGGTAAAATTGGCTATGAAAAGTGGCGACAACACCTTTTGAGCTTTGGCTTGGGAGCCAAAACAGGCATTGACCTTAACAACGAAAAAGGGGGCAATGTACCATCACTTTCGTTTTATAACCGAAAGTTTGGCGAAGGTAAATGGAAATTTTCTAACATTTATTCTTTGAGTATTGGCCAGGGCGAACTAGGGGTTACACCGTTACAGATGGCAAATATTGCGGCCATTATAGCCAACCAGGGGTATTACTACACGCCACACCTGATTAAGGGGATAGGCAAAAACAAGAAAAAATTGCCTGAGTTTATCAAAAAACATAAGGTAACCATTGACCCTCAGTACTTTAAACTTATTATAGACGGTATGGAAGGGGCAGTAAAAGCAGGTACAGTAGCTGGTTATGCCATTATGCCCGACATTACCATATGTGGTAAAACTGGTACTGCACAAAACCCACACGGAGAAGATCACTCAGTATTTATTGCGTTTGCTCCTAAAGAAAATCCTAAAATAGCCATTGCAGTATATGTAGAGAATGCCGGATTTGGAGGAACTTGGGCGGCTCCTATTGCTAATCTAATGATTGCCCGCTATCTCAAGGGAAAAACATTGCGCCCCAGCACAGAAAAAATGGTCATAGAAAAAAGCTTTATCAATTGAACACACAGGACAAAAAAAACGGGCTCAACTTCGACGGGATGGCAGTATTGCTATACCTGGCATTGGTGTGTGTGGGCATTGTCAATATTTTTGCAGCCGTATACAAACCAGAAATACACCAGGGTTTTTTCGATTTTTCGCTTAGGTCAGCCAAGCAAATGATGTGGTTTGGCTTGGCGGTGATCCTAATTGTAGTAATTATAGTGGTAGACATGCGTTTTTTCGAAGCCTTTGCCTATCCCATCTACATTGCTATGTTGTCGGCACTGGTCATGGTGCTTTTGGTGGGCTCTACCATCAATGGTTCTAAGTCTTGGTTTATGATAGGCGGAGTAGGTTTACAACCCGCCGAGTTTGCCAAGTTTGCTACGGCGCTGGCGTTGGCGCGTTTTCTGCAAGTGCCCCGCCCGCAAAGCCTGGGATTTTTTGGCAGAATTACCTGGTTTTTCTCTGAGCAAGTATTTGGTTTATCACGCATTGGGTTAGGTATTCCACGAAAGGCGCTCGAAAAGCTAGACACTTATGTAATAGCCGGATTTATTATTGCTATTCCGGCAGTGTTGATCATCATTCAAGGCGATACAGGCTCAGCCATGGTGTTTGCTTCGTTTGCCTTTGTGCTATACCGCGAAAAAATTATCCCTCACTGGTTACTCTTGGGGGGGTTCTCGGTGGTTACTTTGTTTTTCTTAACCCTTATTGTAGGGGTTTGGAACCTTGCTGTTGGCATTGCCATTATGACTGTCATCAGTTTACTTTTGTTTACTGAGTCTAAGCAACGTACCGTCATTATCATGAGTGCGGTGTTGGTATTTGGCTATATATTTAGCGTAAGTTATATAGTAAACGATGTACTCAAAAAATACCAACGAGAACGAATCATAGTATTGATTAAGCCAGAAAAAGCCTCAAAACGTGCACGTTGGAATGTAGACCAATCAAAAATTGCCATTGGTTCGGGGGGCTTTTTTGGCAAAGGGTTTAGACAAGGTACCCAAACCAAACTGGGCTATGTACCCGAACAAAGTACTGATTTTATTTTTTGTACCATTGGCGAAGAACGTGGCTGGATAGGAAGCCTAGTAGTGATCTCGCTATACCTCTTGCTTATGGCAAGGCTGATAGCCATCGCCGAAAGGCAAAAAGATACTTTTGTGCGAGTCTACGGCTACTCGGTGGCTTCTATTATATTTTTTCACTTTGCCATCAATATCGGCATGACTATAGGGCTGTTTCCGGTGGTGGGTATTCCCTTGCCCCTCATCAGCTATGGAGGCTCATCTATGTGGTCTTTTTCTATTTTGATATTTATTCTGCTCAAACTTGACGCTCACCGTAAGCAAATACTGGCAAGACAGTAAAAGGCATCTCTACAGTTTTTAGAAATAAATTCGCACAACAGGGAATGAATGTTTATATTCATTCCCTGTTTTTATATAGTTTTTTGAGTGCTTGTTTAAAATTAACCAAAGGGCAGTTTGATAAGTTTCTAAAAAAATGATAAAGCGTATTTTTAAATGGTTGGGGGTTCTTTTGTTGGTATTGACAATTGTATACCTGCTAGGCCCTACTCCTCCCTCTCCTGTGCTTGACACTACCTTGCCTCAAGTAACCAATAACCTGGCACAACTTGAGCAAGAGGTAATCGCCAAAGAAAAAAAAGTAAAAGATCTAAGGCCGGATAATGAAGCACGCATTGTGTGGGCTGACTCAACTAAAAAACAAAAAACACCTTACGCTTTAGTATATTTGCATGGTTTTTCGGCTACTTGGGCCGAAGGCGAACCTGTACACCGCAATTTTGCTCGACGCTATGGGTGCAATATGTACCTGGCACGGCTTGCCAGACATGGCATTGGCAATCAGGAAGCATTTGAAAACCTCACGGTAGACCAATTATTAGCTTCGGCTAAAGAGGCAGTGGCCATTGCCCAGCAATTGGGTGAGCGGGTTATTATAATGGCTACCTCTACCGGGGCAACTTTAGGGCTATACCTGGCAGCACAACACCCCGAACTTGCTGGTATTATTTTATACTCTCCGCTTATCGACTTTTACTCTCCTGCACTTTATTTGCTCAATAAGCCGTGGGGCTTGCAAGTGGCCAGGCTGGTATTTGATAGCAAATATTACGATTTTACCGGAGAAAGTAGCCCAAAAAAACAACAATACTGGACTACCCGCTATCGCTTTGAGGGTACTGTGGCACTTAAATCGCTGGTAGCAAATACCATGGGCAACGCTCTGTTTGCCAAAATCAAGCAACCTTTGTTTTTGGGGTATTACTACAAAGATGAAGCACATCAAGACAAAGTTGTTTCGGTAAAAGCAATGAAACAAATGTATACACAACTGGGTACTCCCCCATCTCAAAAAAGACAGGTGGCGTTTCCTAAGGCAGGCTCCCATGTCATTGCTTCTTATATTACCAGCAAAAACTATCAACGAGTGGCTCAAAAAACCTTTGAGTTTGCCGAAGAAGTGCTTAAGTTGAAGCCCGTAGAAAAGTAATGCCTGTATACAGGGTTTGGTCGTAATATTCGTTAATAAGTCAGATTGAAGACAATCAATCACTATTATATATAACCTAAAATATCTAATCAATTAAATCTTATCAGGCATTCAATGCCAACAGCTTTGAATGACAGGGTTACTTAACTAATTAAAAATACAATGAATTTGAGAAAACCATTACATCAACAACACACACAACGAAAATACAAGCCTATAGGCCTCACTGGTTTTGGCTGGTGGTTGGTGTGCCTGGCTATTTTTATGGGTCATTGGGTACAAGCTCAACCTACCCAGCCCTGGGAACAGGTGTTTCGCAAAACTGAGCGTTTGTACAAAAAGGGGCGTTACAAAAAAGCGTTGCGCAAACACAAAAAACAAAAGAAAAAGCTTACAAGCGAGGTGCTCAAAGCCTGGGGAAAGATTCAGGAAGCGAAGAGCCGGGAAGCTTTGGGACACTTTGACAAAATGAATCAACTGCTGAATGAAGGACTGTCTACATTACAAGCCGTCAAAAGCAATGACTTTAAAAGCTATCTTGTAGGGGCCTACAAAGCCGCAGATGTATACCTGGAATATGGCTACTACTCGAAAGCCCGCAAGCTACTGGAAGAGGCCAGGCAAAACTGGTTGTCACAACCCACTGGTGACAGTACTGCCAAAGATTCAATAGGGCTAACCGAAGTAAACCATCGTCTGGCAGTCACTTATATTCGTATTGGCAAACTCAAAGATGCTGGTCAATTGCTGGATCAGGCGCTTCCTTTTTGGCAAAATCTGATTGCTACACCAGTGGCTAACAAATGGGTGCGTAGGTACCACAAACACCAGTATATAAAGTTGCTCATTGCCCAAAGTATGCTCATGACCGACAAAGGGGAGTATGAAAAGGCTGCTAAGTTTTTGTTGGCAAAACGCAGAAAAGTAAGAAAGCTGATTTGGAAAAAAAGCCAAACTTATGGATTGTACCTCAAACAAATCGCCGATAACTATGCCAACGACGAACGCTACGCCCGCTCGATGCGCTGGTACAAAAAAGCCCTGAAAATAGCCAAGCCTAATTTGTTTTTAACCAGAGGGTACATTAAGTCAAGTAAAACTTATTTGTCGGTGTATGATCAAACCATTCGGATGTATTTTGAAAACCGACACCCTATCAAGGCCAACCTACAGCAAGAATACCGCGATAAAATTATGTATGCATTTTATAGAGGCAAAAATATACAACGTCTGCGTGGGGAGTTTTTACGTGCCGAACGCTCTAAGCATTATAATCGTGGTAGCCGACGAACCAAAAGAAGGTTTGATGAATTGCAACAAACTGATAGTACCTTGTTGCCCGTGTATCACCCTCTAAGGGTGCGGTTGGTAGAAGACCTGTACGACTTGCATATGTACAAAGAAGCGAACTTGATACAGGCCGAAAAAGATATTAACCATTTGCTTAAGCTACAAAAAGAGCTGATGGGTGAAGATGCTCCCAAGTATGAGTTGTACAAGCTCAAATGGGCAAATTATTACCTACTGCACGCAGATGATTTGAGCAATGCTGAAAAAGTATTCACCGAGAAAAAATACCAAACATATTTGGACGAGCTCACCAAAACCCACAAAGATTATATTCCCATACAAAACTATATTGCTACCTATCATGATGTAAAAGAGGAGTATAAAGAAGCATTGGCGATTTTAGAAAATAACGTAAAAGTGCAGACAGAGAAATTGGGGGCTGAAGACCGTGAAACCGGAAAACAACTCGCCAAACTCGCCGAAATGCAAATTAAAGTAGGGGATTATAAAAATGCAGAGAAAAACATAGAAGAGTCTATGGGCATCATTAGGTCGAAAATTCGCCGACGTTCGTTTGAGTATGCCGATGCATTGAGCACCGCAGCCCGTTTGTATGGCATTATTGGGCAATATTATACCGCCGAACGTTTGCTAAGGCGAGCCCGTCGAATTTATTGGGGAATGCGCGCCCGCGATATTTCGCAACAATCGAAGTCGGTAGAAAACCTTGCTTTTTTGTACATAAGAATTGGCGAATACGCCGAAACTGAAGAGTTATTGAATGAAGCCATTGAACAAAAAGAAGCCAAATATGGCAAAGAAAGCCGTAAGTTGGTCAATTTACTCAACCAACTGAGTCAGTTGTACCTCATCACGGGTAAATATGCCGAAGCAGAAAAGCTTGCCGTGCGTGCGTCTGAAATATCTAAAAAGGTATATGGACATACTACCATTCGTTATGCCGAAAGTATTGGGTTGCTAGGCTCGTTGTACTTGGCTATTGGTGACTACCAAAAGGCTGAAGAAAGTATTAAAGAGGTCATGGATATACGCAAGGCTAAACTAGGCGAAAACCACATTACAATGGCAGAAGCATATACTCACCTTGCCTTGGTGAAATTTAACCGGGGCGGTCAGGACAGTACCGAGGTAAAGCCTTTGCTGGAGAAATCGCTTACTATTTATAAAACTACTTTTGGCGATAAGCACCCTTTGTATGCTGAGGCGCTCAAAAACATGGCGTATTATCACATAGAAAAAAACCAATATGAGACTGCTTTTGCCCAATTGAATCAGGCAGACGATATTTGGCTCGATGCTTTTGGCAAAGAAAATGTAAACTCAGCAAGGGTAGCCATGCTCAGCGGTGATTTATACGCCAAAACCAAAAACTTTAAAAAAGCCAAAGTAGAATATCAGCGGGCACGCAAAATGTATAAAAAGGTGTTTAATGACGAACATCCTGAGTACGTGCGTTCGTTGAGCAAAATAGGTAAAGTGGAGTTTGTAAGGGGAAGGTACCGTCAATCAAACAAAATTTTAGAGCAGGCAACCGATCAATACCTAGAGTATATCAAGACTTACTTTCCGGTGTTGAGCGAAGGCGAAAAAGCCAAGTACTGGGGGCTGATACGGGCTGACTTTGAGTTTTATAATACACTGGCTGTTAAACAGGCACACCGCAAAAGCCGACGCAAGAAGCTGTTAAGTAAAATGTATGACCACGCGCTTGCTACCAAAGCACTGTTGCTGAGTTCATCAAGAAAAGTACGTAACCGTATTTTGAATAGTGGCGACCAACAATTGATAGACTTGTACAAGCAATGGGTAGATCGAAAGGAGTTTCTGACCAGCATATTATCGTTGAACGAAGACAAGTTAAAAGAAAGCAATATCAAGCCTCGTAAAATAGAGAAGGAAATTGAACAACTTGAAAAAAAACTCAACAAAAAGTCAAACCTGTTTGCCAAAGAGTTTGAAAAGAAAAACTATACCTGGAAAGATGTACAAAAAACATTGAAAGATGGGGAAGCTGCCATAGAGGTTATCCGTTACCGGGAATACAATCAAGGGTTTACCGATTCGGTACGTTACGCGGCACTTATTGTAACCAAACAGAGTAAACGAAGCCCACAGTTGGTATTGTTGAGCAATGGCAATCAACTAGAAAACCGTTACCTGAGGTATTATAGAAACAGTACCCGTTTTCGTCGCAAAGATCGCTATTCTTATAAAAACTACTGGTTGCCCATAGACAAGGCACTGGCAGGAATCAATAGGGTGTACTTGTCGCCCGATGGAGCCTACAACCAAGTAAATGTATCGTCGATGCGCATAGCTGATACTACTTATGTGATAGACAAAACCAACGTGGTATTGGTGAGCAATACTAAAGATTTGGTGATAAACCAGCAAAATAAGCTGGCCAAAGCAAACGACAAACCAGCAGAGGTAAACAATCGGGCGGTATTGTTTGGAAACCCGGTATTTTACAGTAACGACAAAATCTTAAAAATAGCTCGTTCGGCAAGCAAAAGAGGAGAAATCGGATTTATTAGCCGCTTGCCTGGCACGGAGAAAGAAATAAGCGAGGTAAATAAATTGTTGCGCCAAAAGGGATGGAAAACCAACGTGTTTACTAACAATGTGGCCGAAGAAATTAACATAAGAGGCTTGCAAAACCCCAGAGTGTTTCATGTGGCAACACACGGTTTTTTTGTCAGTCACAAAAAAGATGACACTCCTGGAGCAGAAGGATTAAGAAGCAATCAAATCACCAGTGGTCCTTTGCACCGTTCGGGTTTGCTTACCCACGGCGCAGGCGATTTGTTGGCAAAAACAAATAACTTTTACAGCAGCGATGGTATTTTGACAGCTTATGAAGCCATGAACCTCAATTTTGACAATACCGAATTGGTGGTGTTGTCAGCGTGTGAAACCGGGCTGGGAGAAGTTCAGATAGGTGAAGGGGTGTTTGGTTTGCAACGCTCGTTTTTGGTAGCAGGAGCCGATGTGTTGATCATGAGCTTGTTTAAAGTGTCAGATGATGCTACTCAAAAGCTGATGAGTAAATTTTATAAAAAATGGCTTGCCACTGGCAACAAACGCCAGGCTTTTGTTGAAGCCCAAAAAGAGATCAAAGCGGAATACAAAGATCCTATATACTGGGGGGCTTTCAATATGATGGGCATTGATTAAAAGGCGCATACCTCCACTTCAAGGGCAGTTACTTTTTTGAGTAACTGCCTTTTTTTATGGGTGCTTATTCAAGATGAGTTCATCGCTTTAAGCAGCAAACTGAAGGTCACGCTACAAGCTCCCTCGGTTTTATAGTACATTGATTTTTAGCAACTTATAAAATCGGCAGATGAAAGTTGGTTGCTAGGCAACTATTTCCCACTGCTGTTTCCTTAAATACTGAACCCTTAAAAAGACAGTTGCGTAAGCCATCTGCGAGAGGTAAAAGCTAATAGCTAAAGGCTAAAAGCTTTGCTAAGGAAGCAACATTAAAATGAACACTTTATACCTACCACACTTACTTTAAAGCTCAGCCACACCTTCGTTTACTTCATTGATAAAGCTCTGCAGATTGGCTCTATACTTCAAGGCTTGCAACTTTTGCAAATATGCCTCAGCCGCCGCTTTGTCTTTATGTACCACCTTGATATCGGCTAAGTGCAAATACACCAGCGCTTCATTGTTTTGAGTACGCACACCAAACTCCAGGGCTTGATTAAACATTGTTTCGGCAGTATGAATATCATCTTTTGACATAGCCACAAATGCTTTGATAAAGTAATAGTAGCCTTTTTGACTTTTTGCCAGTCGCTCTGGTTGTTTTATTTCGCTCAAATACTCATTGGCTTTGTCATATTTTTGCCTACGCAACTGTTGCAAAGCCAGCCATACAGTGCCATTGCGATAATACCCCACCACTAACACCGCAATGCAGGCAATGTATAAAATGGTGCTGGGATAATTTTGATAAAACAACGAAAAAACAGTGGCTAAAAGGGCTGCTGTCCCCAATAAAAGCCGAACCTTGAGTGTAAACATGGTATTGATTAAGTTGTATATTTAGACACAAAGGTAATGAAGATGCGCTTTAGGTAGTGGAGATATAGAAAATTATTTCTATGGATGCACAAATGGTTTACTGCCCATAAAACCCTGTAAGAGTATGTTTAAATTTTGTCTTCGGAGTTAAAAATGATGAGTTTTTTGTGCTGACGAGATATATTTTTAAGTGAACCGATGGCTACAGCTATGCTGTGCCGAGCTCTGCGAAGCTAATAGCTAAAGCTATTGACGCAAAAATTAACGAAGTCAGCGCGTAAAAATCACTTTTTTAGCCCAGATTATAACCGAGCGTAAGCGAGCTCTGTTTCACCATTGACAATAAACAAGAAAACTAATTTTTAAACATACTCTAAAGCCATACACAGCTTACAGGGCGATGCAAGAAATCAGTTTTTATATGAATTATCCCATCGGAATATCATCCAGCTCTTTCAGGTTTTTGGTCAATTGCTCATCAGAATAATGGTGATCCTGGAGTTTTCCAGCAAAATAATCTTCGTACGCCCGCAAATCAAAATGCCCATGCCCACACATATTAAACAAAATCACTTTAGACTTTCCTTCCTCTTTGGCTTGATTCGCTTCGCGAATGGCACCCGCTACTGCATGCGTAGCCTCTGGTGCAGGTAAAATCCCCTCAGTTTTACCAAACAATACCCCCGCTTCAAAACACTCCAATTGCTGAATGGCCTGTGCCTCAATGATTTCGTCTTTGAGCAACTGGCTTACAATAGCTCCTGCCCCGTGGTAACGCAACCCTCCTGCATGAATGGTAGGTGGCACAAAGCTATGCCCCAAAGTATACATAGGTATCAAAGGAGTCATACCTATACTATCGCCAAAGTCATAACGGAACTCGCCTCTGGTAAGCTTAGGGCAAGAAGCTGGCTCAATGGCCAAAAAACGCAAATGGTCTTTGCCTTTGGTAAGCTTATGACGCAAAAATGGAAAGGTGATGCCAGCAAAATTAGACCCGCCACCAAAAGGAGCCACCACCACATCAGGAAAGTCTCCTGCCATTTCCATTTGCTTCATTGCTTCCATGCCTATAATGGTCTGGTGCATAAGCACATGATTGAGCACACTGCCCAACGAATACTTGGTATGCTCATCTTGCACCGCACGTTCTACGGCTTCTGAAATAGCAATGCCCAAACTACCTGGCGAGTGAGGGTCTTGAGCCAATATTTGCTTGCCCGCTTCAGTCAAGTTGGTAGGCGAAGCATACACACTTGAGCCCCAGGTATTCATCATAATCTTACGATAAGGCTTTTGCTCATAACTCACTTTTACCATAAACACCTCACACTCCATGTCGAACAAACCACAGGCAAAACTCAAGGCACTCCCCCACTGTCCAGCCCCTGTTTCAGTGGTAATCCGCTTTACCCCTTCTTGTTTGTTGTAATACGCCTGCGCCACTGCAGTATTGGGCTTGTGCGATCCACTGGGGCTTACTCCTTCGTATTTATAGTAAATTTTGGCAGGTGTATCCAACGCTTTCTCCAGGTCGTACGCCCGATACAAAGGGGTAGGGCGCCATTTTTTATAAATGTCTTGTACTTGTTCTGGTATTTCATGCCAACGCTCTTGCGAAACCTCTTGCTGGATAAGTGCCATAGGAAACAAAGGCGCTAAATCGTCGGGACCAATGGGCTGTTTGGTACCTGGATGCAAAGGAGGCAACATGGGGTTGGGCATATCAGCCTGAATATTATACCATTGGGTGGGCATATCTTTTTCAGATAGCAAAATTTTGCGTGTTTTACTCATAGTTTTGAAAATAGGTATTGGGTAATTAGTAGCGGTAAGCCTTGGATACCGAGGCATCCCGGTGCAATTAGCCCTGAGCTATCAATAAATATAACTGACTCATTATAAAATATTTACACCTAATTATTAGATGCATTTCATTCTCTTGTAATATATAAATTTTAGAAGAAAAATGTTAACATCCGAAGGATTTTAGTCAAAAGGTGAGCCTTGCCCACAAATCAATAATTCTATGCATATTTGCAGATTATAAAAATAGCATTTGCCAATAAATTCATTCACCCATGTTTTTACTCAAAACCCATACTGTCCCCCACAACGCCCCCGCTGCCCGCCTGAGTGACTACGCTTGTGGCATTTTTGAGCAACTCCCCTCACGCAAAGGTGTAAAAAAAGCCATCAAAAAAGGCGCAGTACGACTCAATGGCATGCCTGCCGAAACGGGTCGTTGGGTACAACCAGGCGACATTATCACATTGGTCGATTTGGAAGAAACTCCCCCCAAACAGTACGAGTTTACCTTGGAAGTGGTATACGAAGACGACCACTTTGCCGTGATCAACAAACCCGCTGGGGTAAAAGTAAGTGGCAACCAGTACCGCACTATAGTAAATATGCTACCAGGTAACCTTAAGGCCTCTCCCCTACCCGATGCCCTCAAATGGGCAAAACCTGTACACCGACTAGATGTGCCTACCAGCGGGCTGTTGATGGTGGCAAAAACCACTCAGGCACATATACACCTGGGGCAACAACTGGAGCAAAAAACCATCAAAAAAGCTTACCATGCCATAGTAAAAGGCACACCCGCTGCACGGGGGCATATTCGTACCCCAATTAATGGGCAAAGCGCCCACAGCGAATTTGAGGTATTGCAAACTGTGCCTTCGCTTCGCAACGAAACTTTGTCGTTGGTACGTCTATCGCCCCATACTGGACGCACCCACCAATTACGCGTTCATCTGGCAAGCTTGGGGCACCCCATCACTGGCGACACCACGTACGACGAAGCCGGTAATACCATGTTACACAAGGGTTTATTTTTGGCGGCTACTTCATTGCAGTTACAACACCCAACGCTCACTCAAACCATTGAAGTGAGTATTGATATTCCTCACAAATTTGCCAGTTTGCTCGAACGCGAAGCCAGAAGGTGGGAGAAGTTTAGGGCTACATAAGCAATAAACAATGTTGATATGCTTTGGCAAGGCGTTGCAGGGCTCAATATATCTTTTGCTAAAATTTGCTTTCTGTAAAAAATATCTGAATTTTTGAAGCTTGGTACACTAAATAAAACAACGCATGTTTGCTATACAAGAGGTGATACACAAATATGGTGATAAAACAGTGCTCCAAGCTCCCAACTGGTCAGCCGCTCAAGGCGAACAGTGGTTGTTACTGGGGAATTCGGGGAGCGGTAAAACCACGTTGTTGCACATTCTGGGGGGGCTGCTCAGGCCTACATCGGGCCAGGTACAAATGGCTGGGCAAAGTTTACAAACCTTACAAGGCTCCCAGCTCGATAAATTCAGGGCAAAAAACATTGGCTTGGTTTTTCAAAAACCGCACCTTATTCAAACCCTCACCGTATTAGACAACCTGCTGCTGGCGCAATACCTGGCAGGAGTTAAACAAAGCAAGGCAAGGTGTATGGATGTACTGGAACAATTGGGCATGCAAACCCATAAAAAATCGTATCCCAATAAGCTTAGCCAAGGCGAAATGCAACGCGTATCGGTGGCGCGGGCAGTACTCAATGCTCCCAAAGTGTTGCTTGCCGATGAACCCACTGCCAGCCTTGACGACCATAATACAGTACAAGTCATCAATTTGTTGAAACAACAGGCACAAGCAGTTAACGCAACCCTGGTGATAGCCACCCACGACCAAAGGGTAAAAACAGAAATAAGCCAAGTGTATGAATTGTGAGTAATGACTAGTATTGTTGTTATGACAACCCGTTCTTTTAAGTCTCCAGACTTGTTTGCGAATGCAAAGCCAGGTAATAGTTAAAGCCTGTTGAGCCATTCGGCTAGAAAGCCTGCCTTGTAAAGATCGGAGACTTCTTTTTGCCATAAGTTTCAAGTGCCCTTATGGAACACTTAAAACAGCCTGGGGAGCTACCGACTCCGGGCTAATTAACTCCGGACTAATCACTTGTTTGCGAATGCAAAGCTCGGTCATAGTTAAAGCCTATTGAGCCATTCGGCTAGAAAGTCTGTCCTATAAAGATCGGAGACTTCTTTTTACCATAAGTTTCAAGTGTGGGGTTTCGATAGGGCGTGGAGACACTGCCCTCCGAGCACAAGCTCGGAGCAGGCGAGGCGGGAATATGGTTTTTCTGGAGTATATTCTCCTAAAGAACCTTTTATAAGAAAACCCTGATCAACCATGAATTAATAACTAAAGCATGAACTTACTCAAATTAAGCTGGAGTTACCTCCAAAAGAAAAGACTCAACACCTTCCTCAACACTTTGTTGTTGGCGTTTGGGGTAGGCATCATTATATTCTTATTGCTAGTGTTGCACCAGGCAGAAGAAAAACTCAGAAACAATGCTCAAGGCATAGACTATGTCATTGGCGCCAAAGGCAGTCCATTACAACTCATTCTTAATGCAATCTACCACATGGACAGCCCTACGGGCAATATTCCACTTTCTGAAGCCAACGCCATTGCCCGCAACAAACGCCTGGTAAAACGAGCCATTCCGCTTGCCTTAGGCGATAGCTACAGGGCTTACCGCATTGTGGGTACCACCCATGAGTATGTCGATTTTTATCAATGCAAAATAGCTGAAGGCAAGCTTTGGCAAAAAAACTTTGAAGTAACCATAGGAGCCACTATAGCCCAGCAACTGGGGCTAAAAGTGGGCAGTAAATTTTATAGTGCGCATGGGTTAGAAGACGATGAAGACCTTGCCCACAAAGACCACCCATTTATAGTAAGCGGCATTTTGGCACGTTCGGGCACCGTAGCTGACCGCCTGATACTGACCAACATTGAAAGTATATGGGAGGTACACGGGCAACATGATCATCATCACGAGGAACCTGTAACACATAAAGAACACCATGAGGAGCATACAACCGACTCAACCCATACTGAAAACCACCACCCTTTTGTGCAAAAGAAGGAACCTGTAGCACATAAAGAACACCATGAGGAGCATACAACCGACTCGACACATACCGAAAACCACCACCCTTTTGTACAAAAGAAGGAAAAAGAAATCACGGCGATGCTCATTCAACGCCGCTCGAACATGGCTATAGTGATGATTCCGGCAATAGCCAACCGAAGTAATAAAATACAGGCAGTATCGCCCGCCCGCGAATACCTCAATCTGCTCGAAAACATAGGCATAGGAGCCGATGTATTGCAATACTTTGCTTATATCATCATTGGCATTGCCGGGCTAAGTATTTTTATTGCTTTATATAATGCCCTCAAAGAGCGGGAATATGACCTTGCCATTATGCGTACTCTGGGAGCCACTCGCCTCAAATTGTTTACCCACATTATTTTAGAGGGAATGTTATTGGCAAGCGTGGGAGCAGCTTTAGGTCTTTTGTTGGGGCATGGGGCAGTAGAGTTTACCGGGCAGATGATTAGCCACAGCTCGCAAATGTCGATCACAGGCTGGCAATGGCTCACCGCCGAACTAGGAGTAATAACCCTGGTATTGGGAGTTGCCTTATTTGCCGCACTTATTCCTGCCATACAAATCTATCGAATCGATATTTCTAAGACTTTGAGTAGATAGGTTTTTAATTACGAATGGATCAATTACGAATGAGGGAATTACGAATTACGAATGAACGCGAAGCAACTACGGTCTACCGACTACCGACTCCGGACTAATAGACGAATGGATCAATTACGAATTAGTCAATTACGAATTAAAGCGAAGCCACTATGGTCTACCGACTCCCGACTAATAGACGAATGGCTTCGCCCAATTCATAATTCGTAATTAACTTACGCAAAGCGACTCCCGACTCCGGACTAATAGACGAATGGCTTCGCCCAATTCATAATTCGTAATTCTCAAACTCGTAATTAACTTACGTAAAGCGACTCCCGACTCCGGACTAATAGACGAATGGCTTCGCCCAATTCGTAATTCGTAATTCTCAAACTCGTAATTAACTTACGCAAAGCAACTACGGTCTACGGACTACTAACTCCGGACTAATAGACGAATGAGGAAACCGACCATAAAACCATAAAAAATGAAAACATTCATCGATCAACTCTTCGCCCAACTACCTACCCAAAATGCCCCAGGGCTTGCTTTAGCAGTGGTGCAAAAGGGCAAATGTGTACTCCAACAAAACTATGGGCTTGCCAACCTTGCCGAAAACACCGCCATCAACTCAAGTACTGTGTTTGACATTGGCTCTACGGCAAAACAGTTTACTGCGGCTTGTGTGGCTTTGTTGATAGAAAACGGTGATTTGAACCTGGAAGACAACGTACAAACGTTTGTGAGCAACCTGCCCGATTATGGCTACCCTTTGCAAATAAAACATTTGATTTACCACACCAGTGGGCTAAAAGACTACCTCGAACTCGCCTATTTGCGGGGAATGGACGAACACGCCTATTATAATACAGCCTACGCCTTGCAATTACTTTTGCATCAACCCGACCTTAACTTTGTGCCAGGCGACGAAGAGAGGTACAGTAACTCTAACTACTTGTTGCTGGGACACATAGTGACACAAGTCAGCGGTCAATCGTTGCGGGAGTTTGCTCACCAGCACATTTTTGAGCCACTGGGTATGCACAATACCCATTTCCACGACTCTTTTGCCGAAATTACTCCTCATAAAGCTGTAGGCTATTTGCCCGACCCTAAAGGTGGCTACCAAGAGTTTACCTCTAAAATAGACGTTGTAGGTGATGGAGGGCTCTATACCACTATAGAGGATTTAACACGTTGGGATCAGAATTTTTATGACAACCAGTTGGGCAAACAAAACCCTGACTTGATAAAGCTCATGGGTACACCGGGCAGGCTCAACGATGACACGGCTTTTGAGTATGGATTTGGGTTGATACTGGGCAACCATCAGGGCAAAACTGTACAACGCCATGGAGGAGCCTTTGCGGGCTACTGCGCCGAATTGCTTCGGTTTCCCAAAGAAAAACTATCTGTCATAGTATTGGCAAACCTTGCTACCCTATCGCCTTGGACTATAGCTGAGCAAGTAGCAGAGGTATTTCTGGGCAATGCTCCTTTGCCCTCAGTGGCTTGGGCACCTGCCCACGCTCCTACCTCCCCTTCGCTCCAACTGTCCAAAGAACTATTGACCCAATACACCGGAGGTTATGACTTGGGGGCAGCTACTCCACTAGAGGTCATCCAAGAAGCTGGACAACTACTGTTAAAATATGGTGCTGAAGATATTTTACAACTCACTCCACAAGCTGAAGGTATTTTTACAGAACCTGAATACAATATTGTAATAGAGTTTAAGCAATCGAAAGGTGCAAGGGTACCCTTTATGGTATTCAGGACTCCCGATCAGGAAATTATTGCTGCCAAAGTACCCATCAATCATCATGTAGATATAGAGGGGCTCAAACCCTACACAGGTAGTTACTATTGTGCAACGCTCAAAGTGGTGTACGATTTATTTGTAACTGAAAAAGGGCTACAGTTGAGCATAGACTTCAACCCACCTTTTTTATTGCACATTACCGATACCGACTTCGCTGAAGGTAAAATTGGCTCGTTTCGTTTTTTTCGCAACAACGACCGCTCCATCAGAGAGTTTACCCTCAATACAGGCAGGGCAGACTACCTTCAGTTTATAAAATTATAATTGTTTTGTTATAAAAATTTGGCAATTGCACTTCACGAAAAAGCATATAACTACTCAAAAAAGCATTGCCATTATTTTATTTCGCATAAAACCTTTATACTTACTGTGATTTTTACCTAAAAAAACGAACTTTGTTAGTAGACTTTCGTGATAGATTAGTAGGGTTTATGAGTAGAAAATATTTATATATCAATTGATTATAACAAATCTCTACAACTCTTACTCTTTATATTGGTGAACTAAATGAAGCAAATCTTAATTATATACGGCCCTCCTTATTCTGGCAGTAGTCATACTGGCTTGCAAATAGCAGATTACTACAAAGGCGTATCTTTATCAGTAAGTGATTTGATGCGTAAAGAAGTAAGAGAAAAAAGCAAGTTGGGCAGTTTATTGTCCAGTTATATCCAAAAAGGTCAGGTAATTCCCCTCTCAGTTACTGAGCAACTATTATACGAAAGCTTCAAACAACACCAAAACGAAGAGTTACTCGTTTTTATCAACTTCCCCAAAAACACCTCTGAGGCAGAATCTATTGCCGAAATAGCCCCTCTGTTTGGCTACCAAAATATCAATACTGTATCGCTGGTCATTAACGAGCAAATGATTATTGAACGTATGCAACAAGCCAATACCCATGATGTAGAAGCCATCTGGGAAAAGCTGGAGAGCTATTATACCAATATTTCATTTGTAATCAATCATTATGAAGAAACAGGTATCCTTCAGGTCATTGATTTTAGCGAAAATGTCAACTTTCTGGTAGAAGAAATCAGTAAATCGACTGGCCTAAAGGTCACCCCCTAATATTTTTTTTGCTTACTCTAGTCACTTTGCACTAATTTTACTTTTTTATATAAACTATTCGCCCTATATTTGCAACATCATTTAGGGAAAGGCTACCAATATTGTCTACAGCCACCATTTTGATAAAAAGTAAAACTTAAACTTGTAACGATGGCGTCTACCAAGGAAAAAATAGTACAGATGGCAATTGAGATATTCAACAAGAAGGGGATCAAGAATACCACTTCGCGTGATATTGCCGATGCACTAGAGATTAGCCGGGGAAACTTATCGTACCATTACAAGTGTAAGACTGACTTGATCGAAGATGTGTATAAATACATTTTTGAGTCGAAAGAAATAGAAATATTGCCCAATGGCTTGGTAACATTGCACCATTTTCACGCGCTTTTTAAGCAAATGATTGATTTTCAGGATCGTTACCGTTTTTTCTTTTTAGATATTATAGAAATACTACGCGACTACCCCGCAGTGGGCAAGCTGTACCGCGAGCGTGCCCATCGCCGAACGGCACAAGGCAGAGCTTTGATCAATTACTATATAGGCAGTGGGTTGTTTCAACCCGAACCTATTCCAGGCATTTATGACCAACTCTCTAATACAGTTTGGATTGTGCGTGTATTTTGGCTCAACCAAGTGTGGATCAAACAAGAATGCAAAAAAGACGGTACAGTGGCGATGGATAAAAAACGAGCGTTGGAGTCTATCTGGATGCTGCATTATCCGCACCTTACCGACAAGGGCAAGGTAGAATACTTTGAAATAATGAAGCTGGTAGCAAAGCCTGCTTCTTAAAAGATACAACACTATACACTTAAATATCAGTCATCCTTCTTCTGCTGGCTATCATCAATATCAGGTTATTTACACCAACAAAATTGGCTACAAGCCAAAAAAATTTAAAATATATTAAAGAACATTAAAATTTCACATGTTGTGAGACACAAAGAAACACTATGGACAAGAGACTTCGTATTGTTCTGCTTGTCGTACTTGCTCATGGCAGCCGGGTTTTATTTTTTACTTCCGGTATTGCCTCTATATGTTACTCAAGTACTCGAAGAAGATAAAACAAAGATTGGTTACATCATAGGTTTATATGCGCTGTCGGCTTTATTGATCAGGCCATTTAGCGGCTATGCGCTTGACACCTTCGGGCGCCGCAAAGTCTACATCATATCTATGGTATTGTATGCCTTTTCTATGTTTTTGTATAGCTATGCCACTACCTTTTTACTTCTTTTAAGTTTGCGTTTTCTGCACGGTTTTGCCTGGGGCATGGTCACTACCGGAGGGGGAACCATTCCGGCTGACCTTGTCCCTGCCCGTCGCAGAGGCGAAGGCATAGGTTATTTTGGGCTTTCGGTTACACTGTCGATGGCACTAGGGCCTTTGGCGGGGCTTTGGATATTGGGCAACAACAACTTCTCGCTGCTATTTTATATAGGCTTTGGTGTTTCTATAGCATCGCTGATACTTGCCTATATGGTAAAATATCCCAGCATTGCCCAAGCAACCAGCGAAAGCAAACAAGTGGCTCCTGCCCCCCGCAAAAAAGGACAAATGTTTGAGGCTAAAGCAAGCCATGCATCAGTAGTAGTATTTTTATTTGGCTTTGCCTACGCCAGCATATTTGCTTTTGCGGCAGTATACGGCACCGAAACAGGTGTAGGACACAGTGGCATGTTCTTTTTGCTACTGGCAATCGGGGTAAGCATTTCGCGCCCTTATGCGGGCAAGCTGATGGATAAAAAAGGCCCCCAACAAATTATGCTGTTAAGCTTTATATTGGGCTTTGTGGGCTTTTTGTTGCTGTCTGCCACTGGGCACAGCCTAATAGTATACCTCACGGCTGGTTTTATCATAGGCTTGGGTTGTGGGTCTATTATTCCTACCCTGCAAACAATGGTCATGAATATGGTAATACCCGAACGCCGTGGAGTAGCAAATGCTACTTATTATGCAGCGGTTGACTTGGGCATTGGCTTAGGCTCGATCATACTGGGCTATGTTGCCAATTGGGCTTCTACTGCTCAAATGTTTCAGTTTTGCGCCCTGATGTTTGTATTTGCTGGCATTTACTTTTTTTCTATGGCAATCAAGCATTATCTCCGCAACAGCATTGCACTTAACTAAATTCGCATTAATTATGGATTAATATTATAGATTAATGAATCAATGACCAAACCCAATACTTCCTTGAGAGGTGTTGGGTTTTTTTGTTGTTATTTGGCAGCGTATATTTTATCTTGGGTAACCTTTACCTAAAAAATTGTCCCTAATATGACTAAAAAAATCTCTTATTCCCTCATAGCAATTGCTATTATAGCTATAGTAATCATACTTACAATCCAACAAAAATATAAATACGGTTTTATTGACAAAACTGGCAAGATAGTCGTCAAAGCTAAGTTTGGCTACCTTAACCCTAGCAAATATGGTGAAGGACTTTGGGGAGTAGCAAATGGGGGCAAGTATGGATTTATCAATGCTAAAGGTGAGTTTGTAATAAAGCCTCAATACGATCTCAGTACGGGCTTTATCGGAGGAGTTGCCGCAGTAAAAAAAGGGGAGAAATGGGGCTATATAGACAAAACAGGCAAAGAGGTATGCCCTATAGTATACGATAAGGTAGATGTATTGGTACACTCACCTATGTGTATGCTCCAAAAAGATAAAAAATATGGGCTTTTCAATCGCCAAACTAACACCTTTATTGACCTCAAAACAGACAAACCTATTTTTTTTGAACCTAACAAACCTATAGCTCCATTCGTGAAAAACGGGCTTTATGGCTTTGTAAACCGCCAAGGCAAAGTATTGATTCAACCCACTTATGACAAAGTCACTTTCTTTTATGATGGGCTCGCAAGAGTAGAAAAAGCAGGCTTTTATGGCTTTGTAAACCGCCAAGGCAAAGAAGTGATTCCTGCAAAATTAAAAAATGTTTATACTTTTTCGGGAGGGTTAGCCGCCCTCAAAAAAGACAGCTTGTATGGATTTATGGACACTACAGGCAAAATGGTAGTTAACCCACAGTTTACCAACGTGGCAGGCAGCTTTGCCGAAGGTTTGCAGGCAGTGCAAAAAGACAAACTATATGGTCTAATGGACACTACTGGCAAGGTGGTGATTGATTATCAATTTGATAAGGTCGAAGATTTTTATAAAGGAATCGGTTTAGTAAAAAAAGGGGGATACTGGGGAGCCATTGACAAAACAGGCAAACTGCTCATGCCTGCCCAATACGATAAGCTAAAGGTATTAACAACGCAATTGCTCAGCTTTGAAAAAGACAAAAAAACTGGTTTAATAGACATCAAGGGTAAAGAAATACTCAATACACCTCAAGCCTATCGTTTTGCTTTGTTGCAGCCAGAGATATTGGTAGTAACACTCAACGACAAGCATGGCATCATGGACACCCACGGGAAAATGATTACTCCTCCTCAGTTCGACAAAGCACCCCAAAAAGTAGGCAATGTATATTTTGCGCCACAAGGCGAACGTTACGCTATACTAGACAGTATGGGCAAAAAAATATCAGATACCATTTATAGCACTCATCAAGATGAGGCAAAAGAAGGGCTCATTTATGTAGAAAAACTTGGTAAGTACGGCTTTGTTGATACCCAAGGAAGACTAGTGATTGATTGCCAATACAACCTGGCTTATCCCTTTTCGGAAGGCTTGGCGGTAGTGAAAAAAGGCGATAAATATGGTTATATTGATAAAAATGGCAAAGTCGTGATTCCGATAAAATATGCCCAAGCATTTAGTTTTCAGGATGGAATTGCTATTTTTCGTCATGAATATTGGGGTTGGTAGTTAAGAACTGAAGTTACGCAGACCTACTTATTTTGATGGTTATATGGCTTTATTGTTCAATGGTTGGGCTACGCATTGCTCAACAATAGAAACATGTGACCTTCAGAAAACTGCGTAACTTGAGTTAGGAATTAAGAATTAACCACTCCTGACTAATTACTAAACCATGGGCTACGAATTTTTAACTAACAAATTCATAACCCACTTAAAATGAGCATACTATGAATTTGTCAGCTGCTTATGAATTGAATCTACAGCAGCTTGCTGTGATGAGCTCAACAAAGTTAAACAGGGTGTACCTAGTGGAGGTTATGCCGACATCCCGTTTGTGGGGCACCTAGTGTTTTGGGAACTAAGTAGTTTATATACTATTTCGAGTTTATTTTGGTGGCTGTCAAACCTCCAAAAAACGAGCATAGCTTAAGCTACGTGAGTTTTTTTAGGTGAAGTCAGCAGGCAAAAGAAGCCGAAAGATGTGAAAGGAATTTAGTACCCAGAGCACTAGAACCCTGTCGGGGCTTCTAACTAATTACTCATTATCTATTGAATAATTCAACTATATTTGTAATTCATCATCAGACATTCGGGTTATGGAAATGAAAGAAATTTTATCTAAAATCAGACACTACGAAGTACGTATCCGTAAGGCAGTAAATGCCCAAATGCGCGGAAGTTACGACTCGGTGTTTAAGGGTTCGGGACTGGAGTTTGATGATGTGCGCGAGTACCAATACGGCGACGATGTGCGAAGGATTGACTGGAACGTGAGCGCCAAAGGGGAAGAAACTTATATCAAGGTTTTTAGAGAAGAAAAAGAACAAACAATTTATTTTTTGCTCGATGTGAGCGACTCGCAAAAAGTGGGGACAAAAAAACGTACCAAGTTAGATGTAGGCAAAGAAATATGCAGCGTATTGGCATTGTCAGCAGTAAAAGAAGCCAGTCAGGTGGGGTTGATCTGTTTCAGCGACCGAAAAGAACGCTACATAAAACCTGACAAAGGAATGAAAAAAGGGTACGAAATTGTGTTGAACCTGTTCAAGTTAATTCCTGAATCGGGACAAACCAATATCACCAAGTTTATTCATTATGCCCTCAACCTCATGAAGCGTCGCAGCATTGTAATTTTAGTATCCGATTTTATCGACAATCAAAATTACCTGCATTCGCTTAAGGCAATGGCACGCAAGCACGACTTGATTGTGATTCATTTGTTAGACGAAAAAGAGATGAAAATGCCTAAATTGGGCATTGTGCCTTTGGTAGACAAAGAGACCCAAAAAACGGTGTGGATCAATACTTCAGCACGTTCGTTTCGCAAGGGTTTGATCGACCGCTATCGTTATAATAGGCAAGGGTTGGAAGCTACCTGCAGAAAATACCGGGCTAACTACCTCAATGTCAAAACAAATGAAGATATTGTGCCCAAGCTCATCAAGCTATTTAAAGTACGTAATAAGAAAATTAATGTAAAATAAATAAGGGGAATTATGAATTGATTAATTACGAATTAAAAAATTACGAATTACGAATGGATCAATTACGAATGAACGCAAGCAACGCTGAAACTACGGGTTACCAATTCCTAACAAATTCGCAAATATGATAATCAAAGACTAAAGTTACACAGAGATCAAAAAAAGCTAAAGGCTAAAAGCCCATCATAGCTCAAAGAAAAAGCTAAAGGCTAAAGCTATACAGAGAACAAAAAGGCTAAAAGCCCATCATAGCTCAAGAAAAGGCTAAAGGCTCATCATAGCTCAAAGAAAAAGCTAAAGGCTAAAAGCCCATCATAGCTCAAAGAAAAAGCTAAAGGCTAAAAGCCCATCATAGCTCAAGAAAAAGCTAAAGGCTAAAAGCCCATCATAGCTCAAAGAAAAAGCTAAAGGCTAAAAGCCCATCATAGCTCAAGAAAAGGCTAAAAGCTCCCTACAAACAGCCAAAAAACAACATTGAACGACAAACTATTGACTAGACATTGAGTACATACATTGACAACATATTTATTAAGCAACGGCTCGCACACCAACCACTTAGGCTTGGTTTTATACTACTGCTCTTGCTTTGCCTCTACCCCAGTAAAACAGCGGCACAAGACGCTACACAAATGGCATTACCCCCCGAATATGCTGCCTACAAACCTGTGGGGTATTTTATACAAGACAGTTCGGCTATAGGCGTACCTCTGTATTATTCTCTTAGCTTTAAACACCCCGCCAAAATGGAGGTGATTTTTCCGGGCAAAGAGTATTTTTATGACCCTTTTGATTTCTACGAAACACAATACTTCCCTACTAAAACCACTTCAGGCGGCAGTCTTGATAGTGTGGTATATAAACTGGCCACTTTTGAAATAGACAAAGTCCAAAAGATTGCGCTTCCGATATTTATTCTTACCCCCAAAGATTGTGTAACTATTTACGCTGAGCCTGATTCGATCATACTCAAAGAACTTGTCAAAGGTGACATCAAAGAATTGTCTACCCGCGAAAACGTACAACCACGCCCACTCAAAGAACTTGTCAATTACCCTTATTGGGTGGCTGGGTTTGGCGCATTTGCCATTGTATTGCTCATTGGGTGGCTTGCCTTGGGTAAACGCATCAGGCGTGCCCTGAGCTTGTACCAGTTTCAGGCACGCCACACACGTTTTTTGCGTGAGTTTAACCGCCTATCCAATCGTTTTGCTTCGCGCAAAGCCATTAATGATATAGAAAAGGCACTCACTATCTGGAAAAAACACTTGGAATACATAGAAGATAAACCTTTTAGTACTTACACTTCTAAAGAAATAAGCCAGGTAATACCTAACACTGAACTGGCGCATTCGCTCAAAATGATCGACCGGGTAATTTATGGAAAATCGATTGCCAGCGACATCAGCGAATCACTGGAAGTATTAAAAGAATTTTCTATATTGAGATACGAGACCAAACAAGAGAGCCTAAGAGATGCTTAATGATATAGTGACGAGTACCTGGGAGTGGATGTCCCCGGAATGGTTTTTACCCAATACTTTGCTCAGTTTTGAGTGGGAAAATGAGCTATACGCTTACTTGGCGCTTGCCACTCCACTTGTTTTTGTGCTTCGTTGGCTTATCCATTTACGTCTTCGGCAAAAAGTAGAGGTGGCCTTCTCGGAAGAACAAATGCAGTCGAGCAGGGTAAAATGGTTGCGTTTTGTCCCCTCTCTTATCCTGTTGCAGGCAATGATCTGCATTATGGTAGCGCTTGCCCGCCCCCAACGTACCAACGAAGAAAT
Source organism: Microscilla marina ATCC 23134 (assembly GCF_000169175.1). Lineage (NCBI taxonomy): Bacteria > Pseudomonadati > Bacteroidota > Cytophagia > Cytophagales > Microscillaceae > Microscilla > Microscilla marina. The sequence continues at coordinate 70,457 of NZ_AAWS01000025.1, read as the reverse complement.
TATCCAAACTTCTGAAGGAATCGACATTTTGCTCACGCTTGACATTTCAGAGTCTATGCTGATCGAAGACTTTACCCCCAACCGATTGGAAGCGGCCAAGTTAGTAGCAAAAAACTTCGTGCATGGGCGCAAATATGACCGAATTGGACTGGTTATTTTCTCAGGAGAGGCTTACTCTGTGTCGCCGCTCACTACCGACTACAAACTACTCAAACGATACATAGAAGACATTCGCGAAGATATGATCCAAGAAAATGGTACCGCCATTGGTAGCGCCCTGGGTATGGGCACCATCCGCATGCAAGAGTCTGCTTCACGCTCTAAAGTAGTAATTTTGATAAGCGATGGCGACAATACAGCGGGCAACCTTGACCCCATTACAGCCTCCAGGCTTGCCACCGCACACAACATTAAAATTTACACTATTTTGGTGGGCAGAAGCGGTAAAGTGCCTTATGGCAGAGATATGTTTGGACAACCCCAGTATGTAAACAACACTGTAGATGAATCGGTATTGCGGGAAATTGCCAAAATAGGCGAAGGCAAGTTTTACCGGGCTTCAGACAACCAGGCATTGAAAAATGTTTTTGCTGAAATTAACCGCCTCGAAAAGACCGAAATCATAGAAAACCGCTTCAAAAGTATCAAAGATTATTATTATGTATACCTCACCTGGGGGCTCATCTTTATTGTACTTTGGCTTGCCCTCAAAAGCTCTTTTATGAGCAATGTACTGGAAGATTAATCCAGTTGGCAGCTAACTACCAAGGAGCCTGATCACAAGCAATATTACGCCTCACCTGGCGAACAATTTAACAATACAACCATTAGATCAACCAATGAACAACCCTGCACTTATTCAGTTTACCATTGACCATGAAATAACTATAGCTGCCGAAGCCTGGGGCAACCCACAAGCCAAACCTGTGATACTACTACACGGCGGTGGACAAACCCGGCATTCGTGGGGAGAAACTGCCCAGTTACTTGCCGAGCAAGGTTGGTACGCTGTAGCTTACGACGCCCGTGGACATGGTAAAAGCAGTTGGGCTGCCAAAGAAGAAAACTATGACCTGGAGCTGATGGTACAAGATTTAAAAATGATTGCAGCCCAACTAAAGGGTAAACCTATACTGGTGGGCGCCTCTATGGGTGGGCTTACAGCTATGCTGGCACAGGGCGAATCGGAGGAGGTGTTTACTTCTGCAGTTATTCTGGTAGATGTGGCTCCACGTATAGAGCAAAAAGGGGTAGAACGTATCTTTAAGTTTATGAGTGCCAACATGGAACAGGGGTTTGCCAACCTTGACGAGGCTGCTGATGCAGTCGCAGCTTATATGCCTCATCGCCCTCGTCCCAAGACTTTGTCAAGACTGGAAAAAAACCTGCGTAAAAAAGAGGATGGACGGTATTACTGGCATTGGGACCCTAAAATTATGCGTCATTGGATGCGTACCAACCCTGACAAGGTGCTGAAAGACACCCAAAGAATGTACGCTGCCGCCAATCAGCTAAGTGTACCCACCCTAATAGTACGCGGAGGCATGAGCGATGTAGTAAGTGAGCAAGTCATGGCAGAATTTTTAGACAAAGTTCCTCACGCCCAAAGTGTAGATGTATCGGGTGCTGGACACATGGTGGCAGGTGACTCTAATCACGCCTTTAGCAAGGCAGTCATTCAGTTTTTAAACGATGTGTACTCAGTATAACATTACCTAAATGTGAGGGTTACCTCTTGCGTAACCTCACTATACTAAACCCTCTAAAACAATCTGAAGGGCAGTTTTTGAGTAAAAAACCACTCATTGAAAGTAAGCCATTATTGGCAAATTTCACCCAATGTTGTTGATTGCTTTGGGGAGGAGAAGAAAGCTGCACAAAAGCATTTTCATAAATTTTATCCATTTGCGCTGCCTTGTACCGCTCTGCCTTGGTATACAAACGACGGCTTGCCCTCCCCTGCTTAACTCTTGTTTCTACTAGTTTTATGATCTTCCCCTTGTCTACCAAAATGTTTTTTTCTACTTCCAACTGATCAGTAGGTTGCTTGGTTTGAATGATAAAACTGTAACGGTTGTTGCACTGGGTCTTAAAGTCTACCCAGGCAGTCCAACTCACAATCAACTGTTCAATTGCCCCAAGTGTAAGTCGAATATCAGCTATTTTGTAGCCTTTATAACAATCGCCTTTGCAGCCTACCTCCTCATAACCCGCCTGAACCAATAAGTCCCGCTTGTCGAAATAAAGCTGCAGATTTTTACCTGCTTTTTTTACAATACCACCAATTGCCTGATCGTATACCTGACCTAAAGTAGGTAAACGCTTAAGCGCCTGTTGGCTCAATGGAGTATACAAGGGAGGGGTACCTGGGCTGATGCTCACTCTTTGCACTGCCCCCGCTACTTTGCCTTGTTTTACGGTTACTATAGTGCGGAAATTGCGCCCGCGTGCCGACTCCAACAAGTGAAAAGAATAATTAAAACCTACCTTAGCAGCCATTTTTTGCCACTTTTTTTGGCTTTGCTTCAATTGTTGGGTGGCTGTTTGTGCCTGTGCCAGTTGCCCGACCCACAACCACAAGCTCAGTCCAAGTATGTTGATAAAATGTTTCATTACTGCTGTTTATTCTTCATTACCAGAAAACAATCGCCTACTCTTTCTCAATTAATTAGGTAATACGCTCTCCAAGGTATATACTGTCACTCCTTTATTGCGGGGGCGAAACTGGTGCAAGGTAAAACTCATTGCTTGGGGCGATTGATCTAACGACGCATGGTAGCTTTGTTGCAATACAGTCAATGCTTGCTCATAAAACTCATCCAGGCTTTGAGTAGCCCTCCGGTCAGCGTCTGATAGGTGCAAAGGCTCGCTTTTGTACTCTTTTTTGTGGGTTTTGCCCAACCAATTTTGTTCTACCCTAAAAGCTTGCACATTTACTATTTTACCATTTTTTACTTTTACTACCTTTTTTACTCCAATTGCCTTTCCGGTACGCTTCGACACACTATCTTTGCGTAACACGTACGTATAACTGTTTTTCCATTGGTGGCGGGTATGCTGCCAACGTTGTTGCAAACGGGCAAGACGGCGGTAGTCTAACCTCGAATAAGGTATTTTTACCAAGTGTTTAATCTCAAAATCGATGGGGGTAGCCTTGGGTAGGTTCTTCCCGCTATTGGTTCTGAAACCTTTGGGCGAAACACGCCAAGACTTTACTAAAATGGTTTGCTCCTCTATGTTTTTGTCTGGTGAATAATACAAGAGGTTTAGGTGGGGCAAGCGGCTCATTTCCAAAGCAGTGAGTTCACGGGTAAAAGGTGGCTCACCAGGTTTTATCACTTTCTGCTTGGCGTAAAATACTGTTTGATGCAATCCTTCTATATAGGTGTCGTATCGAATGCCTTCAAATTGCGACGATAACACAAAGCTATAAGGCGAATGACATACAATGTCGCCAAGAGAATAGTTACGATCAAACGAAAAGCGAGGAATATGTTGCGCCTGAAGCTGCGCAAACGACAGCCATAGACCTACAATTAATAAAGATATTTTTTTCATTTTCTTATAGTATTTGTGGATAGGTTATTATGCCATATATAAGGCAGCTGTATTGCAAAGAATGATCAATAAATGTAAATATACTTAGTTTTTTACTATTTTGCCAAGGAGCAACCAACCGTTAAGGCTTTTAACATGTACCTAAATTAACCATTATACTTCACTTTTTATCCCTCCTCACTTGGTGGCTTTTAGCCAAATAATATATTTTTTGTCCGAAATAGTCAATTGAGTGCCTTGTATCTGATAGGTTTTCAACGATGGAGAGTCAAGCATTGCAGCCAGAGCTTTGGCTTCTTTGGTATCGCAGCAAGCGGTTGAGCAAGTGGTTTGATCAGGAGAGGTTCGAATAGTGTTTGAAGTAATATCAGCTTTGCCCAAACAACTGTTTACGTCGAGGTGTAAGCTAAATGAGGCTTTATAAAATTTTATTTTATAACCTTTTGCTGTAGTAATTGTCTGTCCTGTGGTTTTATCTTGTACCTTTTTTATATGCCACTCGCTATTCATCAAGTGTTGTTGCTGGCTACTTATGAGCAACTCTGCCGTAAAAGCCCAACACAATAAGCCCACAAAAGAAACCACTGCCAACGCCATTATTTGTTTCATAACTTTACAAGTTTGTTAACGCTTACCAATAAGACAACAGCAAATGCAAAAGGGAGTAGTTGGTGACGACTTTTTTTGGTTAAATGCTTGTGCCGTTATCGCTATTTTTTTGCCCACCGCTTGAAGACTCAAGCTCCAGGCAGCAACACATTGCCCCCTTTACCTCCAACATCAAGCGTATCAAACCGTTCATGTCTAGTAAAAATTACTATTCATATAACGAATAACACCTATTTTAGAAGTGTTTAACATTTTTTTTCTAAAAAAACGCAGCCTTTTTGTCCTAAAAAAAGTTATATACAGAGAGGAGAAAATTACACCCTTTAATATTCAGCTTTTCAATCTACTTTAACAAAATGAACTATGAATAAATTATTAATTGCTCTTTTGGCTTTTAGTTCACTCTCCACATTTAGTTATACAAGTCTTGCCCAACACCAAAATATAGAAGCCTCACTCAAAAAAGAGATCAAAGATTACCATAAAAGTTTCACCCAAAAAGTAATATTCGACATTTCACGTTATTTCAAATACCGGGGCAAAGTACTGCCCGAAATCACTCGTTATTTTCGCGGAATCAAAGTTACCCGACGACAAACTGCTAGTAAAGAACCCGCACTTTATGAGTTTTTGTACCACAACCAAACCATCAAACTTCCAGAGCCTGAAGTAAGGAAACTGGTAGGGTTGCAAACCCAACTCGCGCTCAACCTCCACGGGGCAGATTGAGCCAACAGGTAAAAAATAAAACCCAATCATTGCCTTAGTGCAATAATTGGGTTTTGTATGTTAACCAGGTAATCTTTAAAACTTACAATTTTTATATAAACGACTACTTGGTAGTACTTTCGCTTTTGGTTTTGCTCACAGGTATTTTCTTAGCCGCAGGTTTTTTCTTTTCGGCAAGTTCTGCCTCAAGTTCACCTATGCGACTTTGCAATACCTCTACCTCAGTGGCAGACACCAAACCAAAACTTTTGGTTACTTTGTCGAAAATTTTTCCTACCTGGGCTTCAAAATCAGTTTTTTTGGTTTCTGTATTCTGAAAATTGTTCAAAAACTCATCAACAATTTTTTTACCTTCTTCCACCGATAGTTTTCTATCATCTACCAGCTTGTCAATGGTTTGTTTCACTGTTTCAGCTGTCAGAGCCGCCATTCCTACTCCTGAATACAACCATTTCATCAATAGATCCTGCATTATGTTTATTCTTTAGTTGGTAATTGTTTCAATATAGCAAAAGTACAAAATATGTGTTAAGAAAACAATTAGTATGCGTGCATACTTTATTTGTGCTCGGGATTAGATTTTATAGTGATACGCCTACAATCGAGGGATTAAGTAAACAAAAACAGCGATAATGAAAGCTACTATTACCAGCTACCAAGAGAAGGTGGCTTATGAGATAAAAAAGCCCGACTCATAAGAAAAGAGAAAGTAGCCAGGGCTTCATAATAGTGTGGTGGTGATGATTATTTTTTTGAAAAACAAAAAAAGAGAATGCCTTTCGAAAAAAACATTCTCTTTAAGCGAATAAGCCTTATCGATAATAGCTTGAAGCTTAATTTAATACTTCGTTACCCATATTTTGCTACCAAAAGTGCCCGTATAACCATTGCGTTTGCTTTCGGCCTCTGCCTCTGAGCTGTAAGCTCCTAGCACTACCCGGTGTAATGCACTACTACCTGTAGGTGCCATAATTTTAGCCGGGTAGTTGCGGCTCTTGAGGTTATTATACAATGAGTAAGCATTGGCTTTGTTGCCAAAACCACCCAGTACTATATAATACTGCGACGTAGGCGAATTGAGCATTGCTGTACTGAGATCGGCAGGTGTTTGGGGGCGATAAGCAAAACTACTAATGATACCACTGTTGGTATTGTTAGTAGCAGAAGGCCTGTAAGCAGGTGTGGTGGTGTTGTTACCTGTGCTGGCGCTGCCTGTGCTGGTATTCTCAGTAGTGGTAGTTTTAGGCGCTTCCTTTTTGGTCTCAGTTTTAGTATCTTCTTTTTTGTCAGAAGAAGTAGAACCCTGATCGTTTTTGTTGGTATCGGCCAGATTTACCTCAGTAGACGTAGTCACGCTGGTATCTCCTGTGTTGTTATTAGCAGCAGCTATTTTACTGCTATCGGTTTTTTCGTCTTTCTTGGCGCTTTCTCCATTACCAAACATCGCCGGAATATACATAATACCCGCCGTTACCAACACCCCGGCAAGCAATATTACCACTACAGGTATAAGCCACTTACGCCTGATAGGTTTGTCATCATCGTCATCATCAAAATCGTCGTCATCGTCATCATCATCTTGGTAAGTGTTTTCGGGCTTGTGGTCACCCGCCGCCACAAAACCTGCCGGATTATCCTCTGTTTGGCCAGTTACTTCTGGGTTGCCCACTGGTTGGGGCGTTACAGGTTCGTCGTCTACATCTAACTGATCAAAAAAGCTTAAATCATCCTGTTTCTCTACTGGCTTGTAAAACAGTTTGGGTAAACCAAAACTTCCCCCTTCGAAGTTGACATTTTCGTCAGCACTAAACTCTATCTCACCCATCGGATTTTTTGAAAAAGTACCAAAGGCGGGCAGTTCATATTTTTGATCAGATGCCAATGCGATTTTAAGCTCAGTAACTACTTGCTTCAGATAGCTTTGTACCTCCTCTTCGGGCAGGTCTTCTTGTTGGCATATAAAACCTGTCAATACTCCGTCATCATCGCGGTTGTCTGTATTAAAGATAACCGTTTTGTTAGGGGGCAACATACTGCTGGTGGTAGCTGTAGGCTGTATAGAAGCACCCTTAAACTCTGCCACAAACTGTCCGAGTTCGGGTACTATGATAGTCTCATGATCAAGCAACCATTCATAAATGTATTTTTGTATAGGGTATTTCTCAGAATCCATACATTAGTCCAATTAAAAAGTTGAAACCCTGCCGTGGGTAATATAAATATCTTTGGTAATTTTTTGCAAAAATGTTGTTCAATGCTACAAAAGCCGATAAGTTGGGCAAGCCATTGCTGCCTTTTTCCCAAAAAACATAATCAACCTTTAGGTTCATATCGGCAATAAAACCGAGCGAAGTAACCTCATTGGTAGCAAAGTTTTTTGCTTGAATGCCCCCTAACCCATAAAAGTTAAGGTTGAGGCGCCACTTGGGAGTAGGTACCCAAACTCCGGCTAATTCGGCCTGAAACAAAGGACGATGCCAGGGGGCTTCCATAGCGTCAGGCAATTGATAATTGTACACTACTCCGTTGATGTAAAACTTGTATGCAGCATTGGGTTCATACCCCAATTGTGCCTCTAGTTTTAAGCGATTGATGTTGTCGGTCTGGTACATCAGGTCAAACCTTGCCGTATCGGTAGCACTATTAACAAAGAAATATAAATTTTGGAACTGTTCATAGCCCACCTGTAATTTATAAAATATTTTTTGATAAAGGGTACCGTTCACCCCCAACAAGGCTTCAAACCGTTGGTTGGTATGCGCCAGATTTACATTGGCGTTTACAAAAGGGTTTTGTGTGGTAAAAGAGTTGAGCGAAGTACGTTGAATATCGCCTTTGAGACTGGCATTGAGCAACAGGTTGGGCAACAGCGCGTATTCGGCAAGCACATGAGGGTAAAAATGCAGGTTGTTTTGTTGCCCAAGTGTATCGTTTTCAAACACCATATTTACTCCCCCCTCCAGGCGCCAGTTGCCCTTGCTGTAGCCATAAAAGGGTTTGAGTTGGTATACAAAACGCGACACTTGTTCGGCATCGGTGCGTTGCCCCAAATGAATATTGGTATGTACATTTACAGTACTATGACTGTCTAAACGATACAACAGCTTACCAAACAGGTCGCCCAAGGTTTCGTTGGCAGCAAAGGCGTCTTTGAGGTAGTTTACCTTTACTCCCCAATCATACTGAAAACGGTTTTTGACATCGGTGCTCACTTGCCTAAAAGTAAGTCCAAAACGTTGAAAAAGCTGCCGAACGGTATCTTTTTCTACCGACTGCCCCAAGTCGTAGCCATAAAAGTGGTATTGACTCAGCTGATAATTGGCCTTGAGCCTCATAGCAAAGGTATTGGCAAAATAACGGGCTTGCACTTGCACATCGTTTTGGGCAGTAGCCGACAGATCGTCACGCACTGCACCATTGCGCGACTGATGGTGCCGTAATGAGATGCCATACAATGCAGTGGAGTTAGGGCGATAACTCACGGCTCCCTCAGCATAAGAAGTGGCAAAGTTTCCGCCTCCAGCTTTGATATACCCCTCTAGCATACGACTGCTTAAAGTGGACGCTTGATTGTCTTCGGCAAATACTCCCGCTGGCTTTACAAGGGGCAAATGCCTCTTGGCAGAAAAAGCAGGATTCAGAAAATCGTGAAAATTAATGTACTGTTGGGTTGAATCTTTTTTGGTGGGTGGTGGCAAATTTATTTTATCGTGGTGTTTGTTGGCCTTGGGCAATACAATTTTACGGTTCTTTACTACCTCTATTTCTCGGTCTAGGTTACCTTGCGCCCACAAAGTTGGGCTCAACACACCCAACAACAATAACAAGCAGAGAGTTTTGTTGGGTATCCTGATATTTTGGTGCAGATATGTGTTCATTTTACAAATCACTTTCAGTTAAAATAACTTATGTTTTGCGTTATATGGCCTTCAAAAAGTTAAATATAAAAACTTTTGCTTAATGATAAATGTTTGACCACTAATTATTAATGAGTTAGCTTACATTGCCTATATTGCAGGCTTATTGAGAGAAGGCTTTTTTAATTACGAATTAGTCAATTACGAATGAAGGCAAAGCCACTATGATCTACAGACTACTAACTCCGGACTAATATTCAATTACGAATTACGAATGAAGGCAAAGCCACTATGGTCTACAAACTACTAAACTATGAACTAAATTACGAATGGTTTCGCGTAATTCGTAATTCTCAAACTCGTAATTCCTAATGGGCGCGAAGCCACTATGGTCTACAGACTACTAACTCTGGACTAAATTACAAATGGCTTCGCCCAATTCGTAATTCTCAAACTCGTAATTCCTAATGGGCGCAAAGCGAACCTTAAAACTACGGACTCCAGACTCTGGACTAATTGCTTGCTACTTGTTGCTTAAAGCACCAATATGCGTCGGTATCTAAGGACTTGAGGCTGTAGAAGCTCCCAACTACCGACTCCCAACTATTGACTATAAGAAAAATGAATCCAGAACAATTTACTCAAAAAGAAGATACTATAGTAGCACTCTCCACCCCCAGTGGTTCGGGTGCTATAGGCGTGATAAGGGTGTCGGGCAAAGACACTTTTGCGGTATGTGATCAAGTGTTTTATGGTAAAACCCTGAGCGAACAAGCCTCGCACACCGTGCATTTTGGTACCATTCGCAACGACGAAGGGCAAATCATAGACGAAGTGGTGGCGGCATTGTTCAAAGCGCCCCGTTCGTTTACCAAAGAAGACGTGATAGAGGTTTCGTGCCACGGCTCGCAGTACATTATTCAGCAAGTGATTCAATTGCTCATTGGCAAAGGGGCGCGCCTCGCCAAGGCGGGCGAATTTACCCAACGTGCCTACCTCAACGGACGCATGGACTTGGCTCAAGCCGAGGCAATTGCCGACTTGATTGCTTCTGACTCTAAAGCCGCCCACCAAGTGGCAATGAAACAAATGCGGGGTGGTTTCTCAAAAAAAATCACCCAATTGCGCGAAGAGTTTACTAAACTTGCCGCCTTGCTGGAGCTGGAGCTCGATTTCTCGGAAGAGGACGTGGAGTTTGCCAACCGCGACGAAATGCAACGCCAACTCAACCACCTCAAAACGGCAGTAACCGACATGGCACAGTCGTTTGCCTTGGGCAACGCCATCAAAAACGGGGTGCCCGTGGCTATAGTGGGCAAACCCAATGCGGGTAAGTCTACCCTACTCAATGCCTTGCTGCAAGAAGATAAAGCGATTGTTTCGGCTATACCAGGTACTACCCGCGACTCTATAGAAGACGAAGTGGTGCTTGAGGGCATCCGGTTTAGGTTTATAGACACGGCAGGGCTACGCGAAACCGCTGACGAGGTGGAGAGCATAGGCATAGCACGGGCTTTTGCCAAAATGAAGGAGTCGCAAATATTGCTGTATATGTTTGATGCGGTAGAAGAAAAACGCGAAGACTGGCAAGCGCAAGTGGCTCAATTGCAAGCTGACCATCCCGACACCAAGGTGATTGTGGTGGCGAACAAAATAGACGAATACGCTCGTTTTGACTTGTTTTTGCCCGATGGGGTGGTAGGGTGTGGCATTTCGGCTAAAGAACACCAACAAATAGACCGTCTCCAACAATTACTCATTGAGGCGGTGCAAGCCCACCAACTCTCGAACCAAGACCAGGTGATTGTGACTAACTTGCGCCACTATGAGGCACTGCAAGACACCCTCAAGGCACTTGCCCAAGTGCAACAAACTCTAGACTTGGGGCTCTCTACCGAGATGGTGGCAAGCGACATCCGCACCGCCATTTATCATTTGGGGGAAATCACGGGGCAAATATCTAATAATGATTTGTTGGAGTTTATTTTTAGTAAGTTTTGTATTGGGAAATAGCGCCTAAAAATCAAGGTATTAGGAGGCTCCACTCTTTTTGGGTGGGGCTTTTTTTGTGCGGAAATTTTAACCTTGCAGGGGTGGGGTTTGGATTGGGATAATGGGTATATTGTTTTCTATACAAAAATCTTCTTACGCCGTTGCTTGTGTCTCCACAAGCAACCCACAGGGCAAAACCATTACAAAACATGGAGCTCAACCAGATTTACTTTTATACTGCTACCATATTGAATTGGAAAAGGTTACTCAAAAAAGATGATTACAAAAACATCATTATTGATAGCTTGCAGTACTTGTCTACCAAAAACAAAATCGCGGTGTACGGTTTTGTCATCATGCCTAATCACATTCACTTGATTTGGGAAATGCTGGAAAAAAATGGCAAAGAAATGCCTCACGCCAGTTTTATGAAATACACTGCTCACCAATTTTTAGAACATTCACGCACTTATTATCCGCAAATCCTTCCATATTTTCAAGCATCAGATCAAGCACGAAATCATCGGTTTTGGCAACGCAACAGCTTACCTGTTTGGTTGTATACCCCTGCCGTACTGGAGCAAAAGCTGGAATACATTCATAATAACCCTGTTGTAGAAAAATGGTCGTTAGCAAATGAACCTGCTCAATATTATTATTCTTCTGCCAAATTTTATGAGACTGACATAGACGATTTTGGTTTTTTAAAGCATTACAAGGACAGAGTGTAGGAGGAATTGCTTGTGAGGACACAAGCAATGGCGAGAAGAGAACTTATGAGACTCGCATAGGCGATTTTGGTTTTTTAAAACATTATGGAGACAGAATGTAGAAATTGCTTGTGAGGACACAAGCAATGGCGGGAAGTAAATAAAATAAAGCCCAATTCAGGTATATCTGAACTGGGCTTTTTGTTTTTTCAATAAAAAGGCAGTGCAGGACTTATATCTCTTACTTTTTTCTCAATATGTCCAACTTCTTCAGGCATTTACTGGCTTCCTTTGCAATATTAAATCAATACAATTTTTTATCAATCCTATTAATTACATAAAAGATGAAAAAAATATCAAACCTACATGCTTTCAAAGCATTCAAACTACAAAAAGAAGAGTTGTCAGCACTTAAAGGTGGTATTAAGTGTAGCAGAGTATCAGTTGTGATTAATCACTTAAGAGCAAAAGGACATCACGCACAAGCCGACAGAGTACAAGACATGTGGAATAGCGGTAATTTACAGTGTCAAGCAGATAATATTGTCGCATAAATAATCAATTTAGGAATTGCTTGTGAGGACACAAGCAATGGCGAGAAGTGCCCCCACTGGTGCAAGTTTAGCGCAGCGTAACTTGTACCCATCATTGAGGAAGCTTGTAGCTTCCATTGCGTAAGCAAAATACAGCGAGTAAATAAAGCCCAATTCAGATATACCTGAACTGGGCTTTTATAATTTGTTTTTTGCAAAAACATGGAAGTTTCAAAATCCCGATTTTTCCCCCCACTGGTGCAAGTTTAGCGCAGCGTAACTTGTACCCATCATTGAGGAAGCTTGTAGCTTCCATTGCGTAAGCAAAATACAGCGAGTAAATAAAGCCCAATTCAGATATACCTGAACTGGGCTTTTATAATTTATTTTTTGCAAAAACATGGAAGTTTCAAAATCCCGACTTTTCTTCAGGGCAAGATGCTTCCGCAATAAAAAAGCACAAGTTTATAAATCCCGATTTTTCTTCGGGGCGAGGGGCGCTTACGCCAGAGAAGGGAGTTTAATCCTCAATTACCAAGATTCTAATACACACAAATATTGTTTTATATAAAGCCTATTAAAGAAATATTTATCTCTTAGATACAAAAACCAATGGAGGTGCTTCTTCTCCATCGTTTGGAAGCTGAATCACTAATCGTTTTTTGGTAAGCTCTATGATTTTTATTTTTTCCTCTATCCCAAATTCATCGATGGTTATCAAGGTTTTACCATCCTCAGAAAGCTTCCACTCCATCTTCTCCTTTTTGCCATTCATAACACCTTTAAAAATACCTCTGGATTTAAAAACCAGGTAACTTTGAGACATTTCCTTCTTGACCAATTTTAATTGATCGGCAGGCATGGCTTCTATCACTTTCTTTTGCTCTGGTGATAGCACTTTCATCATTTCATCAAAAGAGAATACCCAAGTTCTGGTAAGTAATTTTTTAGCCGATTGAGCCTGCAATTGAGTGAAGGAAGTAATGGCAAAAATGAAGGCAAATGCCCGTAAATATCGATTTAATCCCATAATTACTCGTTTAAAATGATATGAAGGTTTCTAGACCCGAAATATTAGTTTACTCTTAATAACGGTTAATTGTTTGTAAAACTTACCACAATAGTCCATAGTATTTAGTCGATAGTCCATAGCTGATTCGAGTAAATGTTCCCCCACTGGTGCAAGTTTAGCGCAGCGTAACTTGTACACAATAGTCCATAGTATTTAGTCGATAGTCCATAGCTGATTCGAGTAAATGTTCCCCCACTGGTGCAAGTTTAGCGCAGCGTAACTTGTACACAATAGTCCATAGTATTTAGTCGATAGTCCATAGCTGATTCGAGTAAATGTTCCCCCACTGGTGCAAGTTTAGCACAGCGTAACTTGTACCCATCATTGAGGAAGCTTGTAGCTTCCATTGCGTAAGCAAAATATAGCGAGTAAGGGATAAGAAAGTAATTAATTACCCAACTTAAAAAAATGGCATACACACTTGTACTTTGAAACAGTATACTCATTTGCGTCGTGTCTGACCAACAGCGCCTTTCTTTCCGCCGGCGTATGCACTCCTTCGCTAGGGCGACCATTCCGATAAATCGCGAACTTCCATTGCATTACAGCAAGGGATTGCCCCTACAATAAACCTCTTGATTTATGCATAAATGTTTGTATATCAATAATTTTAAAAACTTCGCACAACCCTAATTCCGTATGCCAAAAATAGAAGTCAAGGAAGTTATTTTTTTCGCTTCCCTAAATAAAATAAAGCCCAATTCAGATATACCCACTGGTGCAAGTTTAGCGCAGCGTAACTTGTACCCATCATTGAGGAAGCTTGTAGCTTCCATTGCGTAAGCAAAATATAGCGGGTAAATAAAATAAAGCCCAATTCAGATATATCCTACGCCGTTGCTTGTGTCTCCACAAGCAACCACTAGATGGTGGAGCTAACCAACCCCACCAAAAGCCGCCCTAAAAAACCCCGTCAAATTGAAAAAGTTGATTGTCCACTGGTGGTGGTTTTGCTGAATGTTGGCAAAAGCCGCGTCTTTGTACTGACTGGCTTCTTTGCGTTGGTGATCACTAAACAGGTGTTCTCCGTTTTGTTCGAAGTGGGCAAAATGTGAAGCTTCTTGGCTGATGGGTTTTTGCCAGGTGGCAAGGGTAAATACCTCGTTGTTTAGCTCACAATAGCACCTTACAAATGCTTGATGGTCTTTTTGCTTGGGGTGGAGTATTTCGCCTATGGCATATTTTACTAAGGGCTTTTGTAGCAATGTATCAATATTGAGAATAAACTTGAGGGCATTGTCTACAAAGTACAGGTTTTGGGTTTTGCACTGAAGCAAGGCAATCTCCAGTTTTGACAAATCAGGGTTGGTTTGTTCGGCTTCACCAAAAAGAATGTCTTTGAGGCTTACCCCTAAAGCCGCTGCAATACTTTCTAACTGTTCAATGGTTAGTTTCTTACCTCTTTTTTCAAACCTACCATAATTAGTCTGATCAATACTGAGCTTTCCTGCCATGTATTTTTGGGTGTACCCCTTTTGCTCTCTTATGTCCTTTATTCTCTTTGAAATACTCATACACAAATTTACTTAAACTTGCGTAATCTTTAATTTTTAGACTCTTATTTGCTTTAATAAGTATTTTTAATCAATTTTATGCAGAATAAAACATTTTTAAGTAAAATTTTACATTATGATTCATATTTCAAAGAAAATTAACGGGTATTTAAACTACACCCATAAGCCCTTAAAAATGAGCTTCATCGTACCACGACAAAAACTTTTAATCAATGGATAATCAATTGCAAAAAACCTACTTAGGCAAAGACATAGTGTTTACTCCTGATGGTTGGATAAATGCTACTCAAACTATAAAAGCTTTAGGAGAAAAAAGATTAGACGGTTTTATTAACTCAAAGTATTTCAATGAATACCTAAATGCTTATTGCAATTTTTATGATGTATCAAGAGAAGATGTTGTAAAAGTTGTGGTAGGTGGTAACGTTAAAAATATCGCTTCCAGAAATTATGTAAGCGATCAAGGTACTTACATACACCCTGACTTTGTGGTACTGTTTGCCCGATGGATAAACCCTAAGTTTGCGGTATGGTGTGATGCCATCATAAAGCAAATATTAGCTGGTAGAGTAGAAATTAGGCATAAAGGATTGCAACAAGAAATGCAGAAAGATTTTGAAAAACTTGAAGAAAAGTATGACAAACTTTTTGAAGAGTTGAGGCTTTACCAACGCCCTGATGAAAATAAAGACACTCCCGAACTTTAAAACCCCTGACAACTTATGACAACGATAAAGAACAACCCAAGCGCTGTACAACAGTTTGCTGAAACCTTTGGCAGTATGGACGAACTACTGGAGCTATTTGATCACCTATTGGCTCGTATTACTTCGGCTTATTCGGGCAGCGCCCAAGAAAATTATCATTTGGTGGGTGACTATGATTTTATTTACCAACTAAAGCAAGCCCTCAAAGCAGATTTACAAAATGTGGCTTTGCCTTATGCTCAAGCGCCTTATTATGGCAATACGCCCTCGCTTGCTACCCCTCCCAAGGTAAGTAGCATAGCTCAAGCCATGCAAATAGCTGAAGCCAAAGGCATACGCGACTTTAGGGCAGTAAAACTCAACGATGAATATGTATTGTTGACCGATTGGACACAAAGCGAGGTAAGCGCCTACCAAGCATCTGTGGGCAAGCTTTGGGGTAGTTTTTCGGATGAAGGTGTTTTTATGATTCGTTTTTTACACTTGATGCAAGATGAAGACAGCCAATAAAACAGCCACACAAGCACTTGCTGCTAATCATTTTACCAGTTTTGAGGGTTTTATGAGCTATTTGGACAAATTACTGGAGCGGCTTGTTTGGGCTTATGCAGGCGTGCATCAGCTTGCAAGCCATAGAGTGTGTGACTATGACCTGATAAGAAAGCTAAAGCAAGCCATCGCTCAAGACTTGCAAGGGGTAGATGTACAATTTAATCCCCCTCCGTTATTACCTCCTTATGAAAGCGATTTGGCAATACGCCCTTGTTTGTGGCGCCCTGCCATTGATAGTATGGCAAAGGCTACTCGTTTGGCAAAAGCTAGAGGGTTGAGCAACTTTGAGGTAAAAAAGCACAAAGACGATGTTTATTTGGTGATATACTGCACGCTCAACGAGCTTGACCAATACCCCTACCCTATTTGGGGAGCTTTCAATGAAGCCAAACAAGCTTTGATTGTGCACAATTTACACTTGATATAGCCCCGTGTTTTGAAACTCTACTAATTGAAAAAGCTTAAGCCAGCGAAACACTCGGCAATTTACAAAGCAAAAAGCCCTGTTCTAATGCTAGAACAGGGCTTTTTTAGAATATGTGAAAATCATCTAAGATTAACCATTTCCATCAATACATATTTCTGTACCATTTGGATTGATTGGGCTGGTAATAGGACCATTTTTTTGATTGTTATTGCCACAATCATTTTTATCTTTATCGTCCTTGGTATTGCCAGCATTGCCGCCTGTAATTGTGATCAGTTGTTGTTTTGATAACTGTGTAAAGCCCTGATTTTTTAGTTTAATCTTTTTGCTCTTAAAATTCATAACGTTTTGAGTTATTTGATAAAATATAATCTTATGTGTCAAAATTACACAGGCAGAAAGAATCTTTACACATTTGGTTATGCTTATCCAGAATGGCTTTATACTATTTTAGCATAGACCCACGAATTGCTTGTAAAGACACAAGCAATGGCGGAGCTAGTTGTGTCAAGTCTTCCGCAGGGCAACGTGACACGGTTGATTATAAGAAGTCTCCCTACGAATTGCTTGTGGAGACACAAGCAATGGCGGAGTATTTAAATCAAATACTTGCTACAAAATCTGAAAAGACTTTTTTGTGCCGTTCCAAATCTAAATTGGCAGAAAGTGCTACGCGGACAATATAGTCTTTGTCGTCTTCTTTGGTGGTGCCTTGGGTAGAGGTGGCAGGTATGGTCCAATAACAACCCTTTAGCTGCCCATAGCTCACACAAAACTTACTTTCGTGGGGTATTTCACCAATCATTCGATTGATCAATTGGAGGTTCAAGTCTCTTTTATAAGCCTCCTTTTCTTCGTCAGAGTTGCCTTTAGTGGGCAGGTCGAGCGAAAAAACGGAGGGTGTAAACCCTTGAGCGGCTAGTTCTTCCGACACAAAGTTGATTTTTGCCTCAGGCAAAGTCTCCTCAATAAAATTCACAAACTTTCGTGCATTCTCATAGGCTCCCTTAATTCGTTGATTCATAGAGGGTAGTTGCTTTGCCAATATTTCCAGTTGAAGGGCAGTAGCCTCATTGTCAGCAATCTTGAGGTGCAAGGCTATTTTTTCCATCAAAGGCTCCGCTTTTTTGTTGGCGGTGCAGTATCCCGCCGTACACAAACCCCCGCTCGGAAACTTAGACCCACTCACGTAGGCAATGGTTCGCACGGTTGACAGCATGTCGTTTTCGCCCAAAAAGTATACATTAGGGCAAAACGTTTGGTCTAAAATAAACACAGGATCAACGGCTGCTCCCCCTCCCCTGGTTTTACGTACTTTGCTCAATGCCTCCTTCAATTTCACCAAATTGGGCACTTCTACCCTGGGGTTGGTCGGAATCTCAACAATGATGTAAGGCACGGCATCTTCATCCGCAATTTTATCCAACACAGTATCAATGCCCTGCGCCATATCTTTGCCGCCATCTACGGGTAAATCTACTACCTCGATATGGTCGCTACAGGCAGCCACGCGCCTTGCCTGGTCGTTGGTGCCTCCGTAGCAGTTGGGCGGCACCACAATTTTGATGGCTTTCCCCTGATGGGTGTCAAGCGCCTCGTGTACCAGCCCCATTACAATGGCATATTGCATAGAGAGCCCGCTAGAGCCCACCAATGCGGGTATATTGGTATTCGTAATTTCTTTGATGGCATCCAACACAAGCGTTTTGTCTGCCTCGGTATTGTCTTGCTTATTTTCAATAGAAGATGGCGCCAATAAAGTTTTTAAAACAGTAAGCACATTGGCTGGTGTCATGGCAATGGTTTCTCGCCTTCTTACGTGTTGAATTTCTGAGATATAACCCGCATTTTGTTCCCCATTTACCAATAAAACACTGCCAAAGTGGGCGTGTGTATTCACAAAAAAGTCAACACCTTGAGAGAGGTCAAAATCAACAATATTGTCTTGTGCGGCAATAAAAACAGTGCTGCCATCAAACCCAGTAGCATCTCCGGCTTGCTTCAGCTCAAATTGATAACCATAAACCCGTCGAAGCACATCCGCGTCGAAATATGCAGGCAATTCGCCTTTATAAATAATTTGGGTGTTTTTATTCGCTAACAAGTTCTTTCTTAGCACAGCTAACACAGGGGCTATCTTTGATGAAAAGCTAATGACATTTTCTGGTGGCTGATTGTGTAGTTTGGCAATCGTCCATTCTAGCACACAAGACAAAGGGTGACCTAATCTGATATAGTCGTATGCTGTGGGCAACTCGTTCAATGCCTTCGATTCAAAGTTATTGGCATTGAACAGGTTTTCAAGGTGTTCTAAAAATTGAGTTTTAGCCAGTTCTTCCTCATAAATATCCAGTCGGTGCGTGGTGAGTTTCAACCAGTCGGCAGGCATATTTTCTATTACCCCTTTAATATAGTCGAGTGTATGATTGTGTTGTGTCATTTTCATTCAGCATTTTTTTTAAAAAAAGTGTTTTTGTTGAGTAGGATAAGGGCGGTAAAGTTAGTAAAACGGAGAAAATAAATTGCCCCAAGTGTGGAGCAATATCTTGTAGGTAAGCGATAAACTTGTTGAAGTTTTTTGATTTTCAAGCAAGGGTTATCAGGCAACACCTGGTAGATGTTGGGTCAGTGGAGCATAAAATTCATCAGAAATTACTCTCAATGCTAAAGTTTAACCACAGGAGGCTTGCCTCAAAGCCCTGCGAAGCTTCGAAGAGCTCCCTCTGGTCGGTTCGTAATTGACCCATTCGTAATTAAACCATCTTACCGCAGGGTGACCTAAGCAATGCTCACCCCAAGCTTTGAAAAACAACTTGTGTATGAGTTTTTGGGTTGGGTATTGGTCTGGCTGAAGCCTGAAGACCAATACGAGGAGGTTGTTTTTGGGATTGAATTGTCTTGGCTTGCCACTCCTCTTGATAAACGATTTCCTGTGAAGAAGCTAAACAAACCCCTCCCTCTTTTTTCACTATATCGCCAAGTATTTTCACTATACGTCTACACCTGCCCCAAAAGCCCTATATCACCAAGTATTTTCCAGATATGTCCAAGTTTGCCCAGAAAGTTTTCAAGTTATTTGCAGCCAATTAACGGAGGCTCTTCACCCCTGTTTTACTGTGAATGTATAGTAATGAGTGCTAACTCAAATAATCATTTTTAAATCAAATTAACCTTATACTTTTACTCATGAAAGTTCTAAAACTCACCTGTTTATTCGTATTAGTTTCATTTTTTGCCCAAGCTCAGTTAACGTCGGGCAATGCCATAGTACAAGGCGAAAATATTACCAATCCTACCACCAACTATGTACGCGCAGTGTTTTCGCATAACGCACTTTGGGACAACACCCAATCGCGTTGGACGGTCAACCGTATTGGTGCCAACGACGCTCAGGCTATTCTTATCCCCAACAATGGAGGATTTAATTTTATTGTGCACAAAAGCACCGGAAACTTTCCAAGAACTTTCACCCATGGTGATTTTGTAAACGGCAAGGTGATGACCATCTCAAGAGACGGAGACGTGGGCATTGGCACTGATGCCGTAAGCGACTATAAACTATCGGTAAACGGCAACGTGAGTCTGGGAAACAATGCTTTGTTGCATGTAAACTCGTCTGACAATGAAGTATCTACCAGTGGCAAGCTTGCGGTGGGCTCTGCTAACTTTGACGTAGACGCGATGCTTACTGTAGCTGGCAAAGCCAACGTACGCGAGCTGAGGGTACACATTGACGCTGGCAAAGACATTGTTTTTCAAAATAACTACCATTTGATGCCTCTGGAGCAAGTAGAAGCTTTTATTAAGCAACACAAGCACTTGCCCGAAGTAGCCCCTGCACTAGTGATGGAAACAAACGGGTTAGAGTTGGGCAAGTTTAGCATGACCCTTTTGCAGAAAGTAGAAGAACTGACCTTGTATACCATTCAATTACAAAAAGAAAATAAAGCTTTGAAGCAACAAATGAAAAAATACGAGGCACTCGCCCAGCGTTTGGAGCAGTTGGAAAAAGCAATGAAGAAAAACAAATAAGTGGTATTAGTATCAAACCTTAAAAAGAAGATATAGCAATGAAAAAAATGCTTAAGGTTCAGTTATTATTCATTGTTGGAATAATACTGTCTTTTGGAGAAGTAGGTTGGGGACAATGCCCCTCGACCCAAGACGAAATGATCAAGTATATGCAAGAGTTTGCCAACAAGTATGAAGTGGTAGACGAACTGAGCCCAGACTACTGCAAAGTATGGACTGCCTACACACCATCGAACGGAGTGATACGGGTTGGCTCTCCTTTTTTAAACGCCAAAGACCCCAAGTTAGACGTGATCAACCAACAAGAAGATTACAAAAAAGCAAATGGTTGGGAAGTAATGGCGGTAAACCTGGGAGCAAACGGGATTGTTGCCCACCCCTACTTTGTGCTGTATAATAAATACAGGGCATTGTTACGCCTGTTTATTTGGTTCAATAACACAAACAACCACCAACAGTATGTAGTTACGATGAGCCATACTACAGGTGGCAGTAAGCCAGCGGTTTTAGGGCACGCCAACCACCTGGTAAAAGCTCCGGACAAATACCTTGATGCAGTAAACGATCAGGAGATCAACAACGAGTCTATTTCTTATGTTACCTCCAAAACCAACTCTAACCGCCATTGGGTAGTGGCAGAGTACCGCATGATGTATGACCCTAACATTAGTAATAACAAGTACAACGGGGCGTCGTTGCAGTTTGCCGTACATGGGGTGACAACGTCTAATGTAAAGGCAAAAATTTCGGGCGAAAATATTACCGAAGAGTATTCTATCACAGGGAATAAAAGCGAGATTCAAAAACCCAAGAAAGTAGACTCAAAAGACATCATCGAGTTTGCTGCTTCGGGCAAAAAGTTCTTGAAAAATGTGACCGACCTAGATGCTGATAAACTAGCCAAAGAGGTAAATGATTTTATTACTGACAAAGATAAGCTATACCCACCACTTCCTACTAGTGGAGGGTTAGGTCCTCTTCTCTCTTATGGTACTCAGCTTGCCATCAATTTATTGGACAACAAAGAGAGAGAAAATAAGTTTGCCAAGCTGTTTGGTAGCGTGCAAAAAATAGCGGGTGGAGCTTCTAAGTTTCTGGGAGCCATTGGTGTTGTTGGGCAAGTGATTGGTTTTTTGGCACCCAAAAAGGAAGGTGCAGCAGCTAAACCACCCTTTACCCCTACCATTACCAAAGTAAATGAAACACTCACGGGTACTATAGAAACTTCTTTGCCGCTTGACAACATCATTGTACGCCTACCGGGCACCCAACAGGGGAGCGGGGGCAATGAAACTTACTTTACTTGTCCTTTGGGTATTTTTAACCTCAAAAATACGCCAAAAGCCGATATGGTAGCCTACTCTAATTACATTGGGTTGAAAGAGTTTTATGATTATTATGATGATTACGGCGAGTATGAACCTAGACACCTAAGCACAAAATCATACAAAATAACGAATGATGTGCTGGCCGAATACAACAAAAAAGCAGGGCTGGACTTGGTATCAGCCCAGATAGCTTTTATTGCTGAGTTCAATCACGCCTCTATGTTGAGTAAACACGTGGAACGTAATAATGAATACAGGTTCAACCCTTTCTTGTTTCGGGTGCAAAGAGGTCAGTACCGTATTGCCTATTACAACCCCGACACAAACCCCAACAATGATGACAACCCCAATAACGACATTGCACCACCCGCTGGGCAACCTATAGACAAACAAAAGAGACCTTTTGTACAGGTGCAAACTCCCTATGTAAATGTTGACTGCTTTAAAGGCATGACTTTCAATGTAAGCCATGGGGGAAAAGTATATATAAGGGTAAAGGCGGTACTTAAACGAAGTGATGGGGGCAACGATGCACCTATCTTGTTTATCAAAGATTATGCATTGGATGTAAACGACATCACGGCTGATTTTAACCTGAGCAAGTACCGACAGTGGATCCACCACGTTCCTCCTTTTGCTAACCAGAGTGCTACTATCAATGATCGCTTTAAGATGTATGACAGTCGCCTGAGTTGGGCACGGTTAAACAAAGCCAACGTGAGCATCACGTATGATGGCAGGAATCCTGTAAATGCCTCTAAGTCTTATGAGGTAGAAGCTGGGGTGGAAGTAACTCTCAAGCCGGGCTTTAAGGTACCTCTGGGGGCAGAGTTTAACGCTAAAATCACCGATTTTGGTTATGCATTGCCTGATTGTGGCGATCCGGGGCAAATTACTGCTTTTGATAATAGCCTGGACTGTTATAACCTCAACGCCACCGCCAGAACTACTGAAGCACAAGTAGCCACCCCTGCCAAGGAGCTGGGCAATCAGCTCTTTGATGCCTACCCCAACCCTACCAATGGACAAGTAACTATTGACTACCAGGTAGGCACCAACGGAGGCAAGGTATATATGTATTTGTCGGATGTAAATGCCCGTATGGTAAAAATATTGGTGGCTTCGCAAGTAAACAACCAAGGGCAACACCAGGTAACCTTTGATACCAGTGAGCTCAAACCGGGAATGTATTTTTATACTCTGCAAGTAGACAACTACAGCAAGGTAAAACGTTTGTTGGTAGTAAAATAATTGCTGAGCAGGAGGTTGTTTGGTTCAAGTTTAAAACCCTCCCTAGTTCAAATTGGGCTTAGAAAACCTACGCCAGGGAGGGTTAAAACCTTCAAAGCTAAAAATTACCGGAATTTGTGTTAGTCAATCTGGATTTTGTATAAGTATATCATTATCTTAATTACGAACTTTGAATTGTTCAACTCTACACTTAAAAAAACAAAACAGATGATTACAAACACCATAGAAACTCTACACCTAGAGACAGTACTCAACAACCACGCCCAGGATATGACTGGTAAGGTAGTCGCCATTACTGGAACCACCAGCGGCACTGGCTTTGTATGTGCCCGCGAAGTAGCCAAAAAAGGGGCGAAAGTACTGTTGCTCAACCGCCAAAGCGAACGCGCCGAGCAGGCACTCAAGCAACTACAAAATGAAGTTCCCAACGGAAAATTCGAAGCAGTCACTTGCGACTTACAAGACTTTGACAGCGTACGAAACGCCATAGACACCATCAAGGCAAAACATGAAGTAATTGATGTATTGGTAAACAACGCGGGCGTAATGGCACTGGAGGACAAAGCCACCAAAGATGGCTACGATGTACAAATGCAAACCAATGTTATTTCGCACTTTCTGCTTACCAAAGAGTTGTTTCCTTTGCTTAAAAAAAGCCCTGAAGCACGTGTTGTCAACCACTCTTCTATGGCACGTTTGGGAGGCCCTCTAGTGACCGAGTATTTTGAGAAAAAAGGCGGCGATTTGGGCGGTGATGGCACTGAGGAACAAAACTTGAGTTTTCAGGGTCCCCGCTGGGAGCGTTATCACCAAACCAAGTTGGCCAATGCTACTTTTACTTATGGGCTAAAAAAGAAACTGGAAGAAGCCAATATCAACCATGTCATTCCTTTGTTGGCTCACCCTGGGCTCGCCAAAACGCAGCTTCAGGTAACCAGTGCCACAGCTGGTGGTATGGACAACAAAGCTGAACTCATGAATATGGCACAATCGGCCGAAGACGGTGCCACTGGTATTATAAGGGCAGCCATGGATCCCAAAGCAAAGCCAGGCGATTTTTTTGGCCCTTCTGGTCAAGGTTGGAAAGGCTTTCCTGAAGCGCTTACTCCTGAAGAGTTGCTGGTAGATGAAGCCAACCTGCGCACCAACTGGGAAGGATGCGAAAAAGCAGTAGGCACTTTTGAGGTATAGTTACGCTTACAGCCAATCATTTTGCTCACAAAGCCTTGTCCATTCAGTTGGAGAAGGCTTTTTTCGTGTTAACTCCTGTTACGCTGTTTGAGCAACAACTGGGCAAAGTGTACATCTTGTCGGTTCCACTCGTTGGGTTTCTGTACAATATCCTTGAGTTCCTGGTTGTCAAACTGATGTAGGTAGTGTTCTTTGGGCACCTCAGTAACTTTTTCAACTTCTTGCTGAAGCAAATAGTCCGCTTTGACAACATCTGCCGCATGTATTTTCAACACCCATTCGTTTTGCAACGACTCCCCTGGCTTGATAAGAATAGAGGCCGCTTGCTCTGCGTTGGGTTCTATGGTGTAGTTTCGTTCAAAAATATGGCGGATGTTGTTTTCTTCAAAAAAATCAATAAACGCCTGCGCTTCGTCTTGACTAAAAAAAGTTTGAAAAGTTTGGTAATCAGATTTTTTCATAGGTACGGGGTTTTGTCAGGTCAAAAAAACATAAAAATTAGCCGGAAAAAAATAAACCCGCCATTATTTCCTCTCATTGTAAGTGACTGTTGCCCCATGTACTTGTTTCAGGTAAAAACCCAAGGCTAGGAAGGCGGCATGTCAGCATAGCCTCCAATATGCATTCGGCATCTAAGGACTTAAGACTGTAATAACCACCAACTCGTCTTCACTCACTAATAATCCATGTTTAACTTTATAAAATTTGATTACTTTTGTGACTCAATGCAATTTTCAAAAAACGACTTTATTAAATGAAAATATACCATAATAACCGTTGCGCTAAAAGCCGGGACAGTTTCAAGCTTTTGCAAAGCAAGGGGGTAGATTTTGAAACTATAGAATACCTCAAAACACCTCCCAATAAAGCAGAAATCACCAATTTACTTGTAAAACTAAATATGCCTGCCAAAGACCTGATAAGAAAGGGAGAAGCGGTGTACAAAGAAAACTATAAAGGCAAAGAGCTTAGCGAAGAAGAATGGATTGATGCCATGGTACAACACCCCAAGCTTATAGAGCGCCCCATAGTAGTAAAGGGCGACAAAGCAGTGATTGGCAGACCCATTGATAAAGTAGAAGAGCTATTGGCTAATTAACCTAAACATTCACTAACCGTTCTTAAGGGCAAACCTCTTAAGCCTCTGTCAGAGTCAATGACTTGATAAGCCTGGGGGTTTTCTTCACCTAATTCTACTCTATAAAATTGCGTATGCCTACCAAAACTAATATATTGGGTAAACCCTTTGATGCTTTATTATAATGGCAAACGCACCCCGATATCGACACTTCAAAGATCAGCAAACAGTGCTGATGCTTATTGCAGAAATTAAACAAAGGTACGCTTTTGGATATACAGCCCTGACCAACAAGGTCATTGCTCAAATCAAGCATTACTTTCAGGCACAGTTTCCCGATGCCGACCCTACGTCAGGACACTCCAGGTTTGATAATAAAGAAGACTCCTATTTGATTAGACCCAAGCTTATGCTGGGGCTATCGGGAGGCATTGATAGCACCGTGGCGACTTATTTGGCTGTACGGGCAGTAGGCAAAGCCAACGTGTTGGCAGTATCAATGCCTGCCCGTCCCGACGATTTTCAGAGTTTGGCACACGCCAAGTTGGTAAGGCAAGCGCTTGAACTACCCACCAACAATGAACAGGTGCCCACCATTGTTGATATTTCGCCCATTGTACAAGCCCACCGTGAGGTGATGAATCAAACCCACCTTGCCGAATTGGGGCTCAATGCCGGGCACTTGGCACAAAACACCGAACAGCGTTTCAGAAGTGGTAATTTTGGTTCACGCATCAGAATCGCTATTTTGTATGATTTTAAGCGGGCAATCAGGGGTAGGGTGTTGGGCACGGGCAACAAAACCGAGTTGTGCCAGGGGTATGGCACCAAATACGGCACTCCACTGTCTTACGATTTTGGGTTGTTTAACCAATTGTACAAAATTGACATTTATGAAATGGCTAAAGTGTTGGAGGTACCACAGGTAATCATAGATACCCCGCCTACTACCGGCTACTTTGAAGGGCAAACCCACGAGGGTGAGCTGGGAGCCAGCATTGAAGAGCAAGATATATTTACTTACCTCTTATTTGAAAAAAACCTGACGCCTACCCAAATACAAGCAAAGTATGGTGCAAGCCTTGATTTTGCCCTGCTCATGCAAAACCGCTACAAAGTATCTGCCCACAAAAGGGTATTGAACGAGGGGCAACAATGCATAATGATCACCTAATGCCATCAAAGAAACCCTTCTATGAAACACTTCAAGACCATTTCAGCCTATTGTAAAGGAATCAATATAAGTGCTCCCAAACATCCCCACTTCGACATTAGAAGCTTTGAGGAAAACATGACCACAGTGGCCCCTCAAATGTCTGTATTTCGGCATGAGTTTTACGCCATTGCCATCAAAGCGGGGGGTGATGGCAAAGCAATGACAGGGCACTTTGCCGACTTTCCAGAAGGAACCACGGTGTTTTTCAATACTCCTTTTCAGCTCCTTTCGTGGAACATAGTACCCAACTGGCAAGGCTATTATTTGATGTTTAGCCAGGATTTTGTGGCACAGTCTCACATTCTTTCACAAATACTAAAGCTGTTTCCTTTTCTCAAAATAGAGCAATCTATCCCTTTTGAAGTGCCCCCCAGCGAACTGCCTGTCATCTTGTCTGTTTACCAAAATATTTGGAACGAATACAATGGTACAGCTGCCGATAAATTCCAAATTATAGAAGCCCACGTTTATCTGTTGCTATCGCTCATAAAGCGCTTGTTTGAACAACAAGTAGACGACAAAATGAGCAGCATTGGCCTCAAGACAACAAACCTGCAATTATTGTCTCGTTACCAAACCCTTATTCAAACTAGTTTTTATCAAGACACTCCTCCCACCCCCTCTGCCAACCTGCATTCTACCAGCTACTATTCCAACCAACTACACATACACCCCAACCATTTGAACGCCGTAGTAAAAAAGCTCACCGGCATTACTGCGTTAAACCATATACACCATCACCTATTGATGCTGGCAAAGGCTTACCTTGCCCAAACTACCTGGAGCATCAAAGAGATTGCCTACACGTTGTATTTTGACAGTCCTAATAATTTTAGTTCTTTTTTCAAGAAACGCACTGGCAAAACTCCTTTGGAATACCGCCAAAAGACCCACCTTTGAAATTCATACTCCTTCGTTTGAAATCACCAGGTTTCCTTATAATGTTTTACAGAACTTTGGGCAAACAAAGTAATGATATACTTTGAACGGCCTGGTTAACCGAAAACTAGTGCATCAGGTACTAAGTTACTCACATATTATTTGGCGACTTATTTAATCCCTAATGCACTAGTGATTCCAATGGTTGTCGCTCCGCTCATTGTTCCGCTGCGCTTAATGGTTAAATGGTTGCGCAAAGCGATACAAAGATTAAAATCTAAAAACGGTTTTTTATCCTGTTCAAAGTATCACTTCAAACAGTGTAATCACATATTTATTTATAGGCAACAACTCAAAAAAAGGAAATATGAAAACTGTACACTCAAAACCCACCACCCACCAGACAAGCATCAAAAAAGTGCGCTTTCAGAGCGAAGGCGCCCAACTGGTTGGTCACCTTTACTACCCTCCAAACTTTACTCCTGACCAAACGCTGCCCGCCATTGTGGTATCGGGTAGTTGGACTACTGTCAAAGAACAAATGGCGGGAAGCTATGCGCAACAACTGGCAGCGCAAGGCTTTATTACCCTGGCATTCGATTTCAGAAATTTTGGCGAAAGCGAAGGAGCCCCCCGTTTTTATGAGAGCCCAGCGTTAAAGCAGGTAGATATACAAAACGCAGTAGCTTACCTGGCGAGCCTTCCAGAAGTAGACCCAACAAAAATAGGGGCTTTAGGAGTTTGCGCTGGGGCAATGTACACCTTGATGGCGGCGGCAGAAAACGACAAGATCAGAGCGGTAGTGACGGTAGCCTCCTGGCTCCACGATGCCGAAGCAGTAAAGCTATTTTATGGGGGTGAAGAAGGCGTAAAAGCCAAGATAAAAGCTGCCCAAACTGCCAAACAAATGTATGCCGACAATGGTACAGTCAGGTATATACCCACGATTTCGACTGAGGACGAAACAGCTGCCATGTATGGCGCTTACGATTATTACCTCAACCCTCAAAGAGGAGCCGTTAGCCAATGGAGTGCCGATAAGTTTGCGGTCATGTCGTGGGAAGATTGGCTTACAACCGACCCTATGCCTACAGCTGCTCACCTTAAAGTACCCACCTTGATGATTCACTCAGATGGGGCAGTATTACCTCAATACACTAAAAATTATTTTACAAAAATTGCTACTACTGATAAAAAACTGCATTGGATGGATACAGAACTGGAGTCGCCTTTTCACCAGTTTAGTTACTACGACCAAGCCGACGAAATGAAAGAAGCAGTGACTGAAGCTAGTCAATGGTTTGCTCAAAAACTGAAATAAAACAAGGTTTTGTTCAGGCCTAAGCCACAGTGATTGGGCTATTCAGGTCTAATACCAAGTCTGATTGAAAACCCATACAAACTCACTTGTAGTGGTCTTTTTTTGGCAAGACCAAGTTCTTCGCTATCGTTACCCGCTCTCTTGGTCAGCTGCGCTTAAGACCAAGAGGAGGGGACAAGCTTGGTGGTGGCTTTTAGATGTAGACAAAGAATTTAGTGTAAGGGTAATGGCAGTGACTGAAGCTAGTCAATGGTTTGCTCAAAAACTGAAATAAAACAAGGTTTTGTTCAGGCCTAAGCCACAGTGATTGGGCATTGTAATTAACTAACTGACCTTTCGCAATGGACATTTTTGGTTAATTCAGAAAAAATACAGCGTTGTTTTA
The DNA here is from genome assembly GCF_000169175.1 of Microscilla marina ATCC 23134. Lineage (NCBI taxonomy): Bacteria > Pseudomonadati > Bacteroidota > Cytophagia > Cytophagales > Microscillaceae > Microscilla > Microscilla marina. The sequence goes on along the minus strand of NZ_AAWS01000025.1, from coordinate 41,516 downwards.
TAAGTGCGTCAGCTGGACTCAGCCTTATTTTGTGGGCGTTAAGAAATTACCTTCGGTGAGCTCAGCACAGCGAAGCTGTAGCTATCGGTTTGAGTAATGAAGCCGTAAAAACAGATCACTGACCGAGGTACGAGGGAATGTTTGAGCTGTTTAGCCGAAAAGGCAGAGCTTGCCCTTACGGGCTGCGGTTCGGCGGAATGAAACAAATTTTAGCAACCACAAAATACAGCTGCGGGGTTTTGGTTCCTTTTGACCTGGAGCAAAAGGAACGGCTTACAAAAACTCAGTTCTTGGATGTTTAAACGAATCTTGATACACTGCTAAAGTATACAAAAGAACAAATTTTTAACCTGCGAAAGGTCAGTAACTAAAGCAAAAAAAGCGACCACAGTCGCTTTTTTTGTTATACATAAGTGTTGTCTGGGCTCACCCACCGCAACCACCACAGCCTCCGCCACAACCTCCTCCGCAAGAACTGCCGCACGAAGTACCACAGGTCGTGCCTCCGTTGCTGTTTTTGTCTATATAGCCTGAAATAGACATAAAAGCAGTATCTAACGCCACATCTCCCCTTAAAAAGTAGTCCCACTTCCAAGATGCCCTCTGTTCTTTGCTGGGTTGTTGGGTTAACATTTTTTTATACAAATTACTGACCGTACTTGTGAAAATCAAGCGGCAAAGTCGGTAAAGATACATTACACTAAAGTAAACAACGACAGCAGTCAACACTACCAAAAATGTAACTGGTTTTTCTGTGTATAATCCAGTAATGATTCTACCTACCCCCAACAGAGTCAATAGCGAAAGTAGAACAAAGTTGATATAAAACACGACCCTAAACCCGATACTATTTGTAATATACTTTTTTAGTTCATCCATTGCCTGTGTAGTATTGGCAAATACTGGCTTGGTAGCAAGTACTGGCCAAATAGAAGGATAATGTGTTTCACCTAAACCTTCCAATACACTTACTATTTGCGTTTGTTCCTGTGAGTTATCGTGTGACTTGTGGTTCAATTTCATTTTGTAATCAAAGCCAATATGAATGGCTCCAAGACCTATCAATTTGCTTACAAAACCATTGATTACTTTTACTATGTTTTGGGTTTTGAGGTAAATCACTTCTGAGGGCTTCAGTTGATAAATAAACGCATCTTTGTCCGCTTTTTTTATGATTTTGCTAAGTGCTTGTTGGTTGTATGCTTCCAGAATCATAAAGATAAATAACACTGCAGCTATAAAGACCCATATAAAGTCAGCCCCTTCAATGCTGAGGTAAATAGGCTCCATCAATGCCCTAAAAGGTAGAATAAACGCCAAAATACCCAGTATGCCCAAAAATATAAAAGACGATAAATTCACGGTTGACTTGCGTAGGTTCAAGCTACCAAACATATCGTCATAGGTCCAAAAGGCTTTGGGTTGTTTGCCAAAAGTTTGGGTATAAAGGTGTTTGGTACGACTGGCGGCTTCTTGAAATTTCTGAAAATCTTTTTTGTCGTGTGTAGAAGGAATGTGTTGGACGTTTTTGCCTAATATTTGACAAAAACTGCAGTAAGATTGGGTGAAAATAAGGTGTTGATGCCAGACAATGTCTACGATCTTTGAAGGGGACACCATACCTTGCGAAGTAGCTGCCAGGTACATAAACTTTTTGTACTCTAAGATTGCTTCAGTGGTAAAGTTTTTAGTCCAGTTATTTTCTTTTGCCAGCCTAAGTGTAAAACTGTATTCGGCAGGTGGGTTGTCAAAATCGAATGCAACGATTTTGTTCCAAAGTAATTCATTCATTTTTTTTCATGTTTAAGTTGATCCATCGAATGAGTAACATTCGATTATTTTCCATAAGCTCTTTTTATCCAAACGATGAGCTATTTTTTTACATCATACGCAAAATTATAAACAAATGTTATAAAAATTAACCCACTTACAACATACCCTACTGATGGTTCTGTGCAGTTCAGAAAAAGCTTATTTTGGCTACGCTGTATGTCTCCTCAACGTATCTATTATTTGTATTACCTATCACGATTGACTCATTTTTTAACAAAAAACATCCATGAATATCCATCCATCCCCTGAGATTCCTATAGAGTTGCTCCAACGCCTTGATCCATCTTATGAAGCCTTGCTCAAGGTATTGGCAGAACAAATGACTACCGAAGTACTTGAACAAATTGCCCTTGCTGACTATGGCATGGGGGTTGATGAATGCTTGCGTGACCTGCAACAAATAGTGACCACCTACCAGTTGCCTTCCAAAGTCAGCTTTGCCCTGACCGAATGCCTGGAGTTGACCCGTTGGACTGAGCCTGACACCAGGGCAACACACCTGGCACGTGCTTTTAGTACAGCATTGTTACTTATGCTCGAAAAAATATCTGACTATACCAGTATCAGCGATGAGAACGAAACCCTGGTGGCATTGATCGACAGCATTGTTGCATTGCAAATGGGCGCCAAGTCTGCCCAGCAATTGATTGCCTGGAGAATTTTGACCGATTATGAAGAAGAGAAGAGCGCATACATGGCAGACAAAGAAAGCCAAGCTTATATAGATGAAATAGCCGCCAACGATTTTTTTATTTATGGTTTGCTGCTTTTATTGGTGTATAATCAAGCCGATGTACAAGACATTGACCGAGTGACAGCATGGGTAATAGATACCGAAAAAGACGCCAAAAATATTCCCCCTTTTTATAACGAGTATCGCGCCCAGCACATGAACCCTCAACTTTTAAAAGCACCTTTTTTACTAGGGCAAACCAATTTTAACCAACGACATTACCTTTGGAAGGCACTGAGTAAGCAAATGCACTCATGGATGGTAAATATTTCATCAGAGGTAACCCGACACACCCTAAACAACCTCGTTCATTGCATTGTGCATGAGCAAACAATACGTTTTTGAAACCTTCACTTCACCACCTATGTATTCCCTATTACTTGCTCACCTTTAGAGTGTACCAAACACTTTTCGCAGTCAAAACAAATCATCAAAGGCTACCCTGCGTCAATCAGGCAAAGTCGAGCTAATCTTCCATAAAAAAAACACTCAAGGCAACCCTTCTTTATCAACGCTGGTCTTCCCCCACAGATTCCAAGTATTGCAATACCAACATAAAAATTACCTATCGTGCACAATGGGTAATGTCCACAAAAACACTTTTATACAACAATCAAATGAACAACTTAAAGTTTTTATTATTGCTGGCTACTTGGATAGGGGGCATTGTAGGAAACCAGGCACATGCCCAAAGCCGCAAAGTAACCCTGAGTGGCTATCTCAAAGACGCCCAAACTGGTGAAGGTTTGATCGGTGCCACTGTTTTTGTAAAAGAACTGGCTTCGGGGACGGTAACCAATACCTACGGGTTTTATTCGTTGAGCCTGCCCAAGGGCAAATACACGGTGAGTTTTTCGTACATAGGCTATGTTGCCCAAACCCAAAAAGTAAACCTGCAAACCCAACAAACCCTCCACGTGGAACTTGCCGAAGAAGTAGCACAAACCGACGAGGTGGTGATTACTGCCGAAAAGCTGGACAAAAATGTGCAAAGCATGCAAATGAGTGTACAAAAAATCAGCGCCAAGCAAATAAAATCTATCCCTACTTTTGGTGGTGAGTCCGACATTATCAAAGTACTGCAAATGACCCCAGGCATTCAGAGCGTGGGCGAAGGTACTACGGGGTTGTTTGTACGGGGAGGTTCTGCCGACCAAAACCTCATTTTACTCGACCAAGCACCTGTATACAATGCTTCGCACCTGATGGGTTTTTTCTCGGTTTTTAATTCAGATGCCATCAAAGATGTAGAAGTATACAAAGGTGGGATGCCTGCCCGCTACGGAGGGCGGTTGTCTTCGGTGGTAGACATTAAAATGAACGAGGGCAACTCCAAACAGTTTTCGGGTTCGGGAGGCATAGGATTGATTTCCAGTCGCCTGACTTTGGAAGGTCCCATTGCCAAAGACAAAGCCTCGTTTGTGGTATCGGGCAGGCGCACTTATGCCGATATGTTTTTGCGGTTGTCAAACGATAAGGAAATCAAGGACAACCGTTTGTATTTTTATGACCTCAACGCCAAAACCAATGTAAAACTGGGTGAAAACGATCGCTTGTTTCTTTCTGGATACTTTGGGCAAGACGTGCTAAGTGTAGGCAATAACTTTGGGTTTTCGTGGGGCAATGCTACCTCTACTTTGCGCTGGAACCACGTGTTTAACTCACGCTTGTTTATGAGCACCACTTTGTTGTACAGTCGTTTTAACTATTCGTTGTTTGTAAACGAAGGGGTACAAAATTTTGAGTGGACGTCGCAACTACAAAATGTGAGTGGCAAATTCGATTTTTCTTATTTTGTTGCACCAGAGCTACAGGTAGATTTTGGTTACCACAATATTTATCACACGTTTTCGCCAGGTAAACTAGAACCAAAGGGAACGTCTATTTTCAAAAAACTGGAAGTGCCTCAAAAATACGCCCTGGAGCAAGCAGGTTATATCAGCATCGACCATAAGCTCACCCCAGCTTTGTCGTTGCAATACGGCTTAAGGTTTTCGGCTTTTTCTAATATAGGCAAAGACCGCATCTTTACTTACACCAAAGACGCTCAAGGCAATTCGGTGGCAACCGATACCACCCACTATGGCAGTGGCGAACTATACCATACTCAAATGGGGTTTGAACCGCGCATAGGTGCCCGGCTTTTGCTCAATGCCCGCAGTTCGGTCAAGGTGTCTTATAACCGTACCCGCCAGTACATTCATTTAGCCTCTAACAGTTCGGCAGGATTTCCGTCTGATGTATGGGTTCCGAGCGACCCGAACATCAAGCCTCAGATTGCCGATCAGGTAGGTGTAGGCTATTTTAGAAACTTCCACGACAATATGTATGAGTTTTCGGTAGAGGGGTATTACAAATGGATGCAAAACCAAATAGACTTTAGAGACAATGCCAACCTATTGCTCAACGAAGCCATTTCGCAAGAGCTACGCCCTGGCGAAGGTTGGGCAAGCGGGGTGGAACTCATGCTACGTAAAAACAAGGGGAACACTACGGGTTGGGTGAGTTATACCTTATCGAAAACAGAACGTAAAGCAGCTGGAATAAACAATGGCAATCCGTATGCCCCACGCCACGACCGCCGTCATAGCTTTAACTTGATTGTAAACCACGAGTTTAGCCCACGTTTGAGCCTGGCGCTTAATTTTACTTATGCTACGGGTGCCTCGGTAACAATGCCCGCAGGGCGCTACATAATCGACAATAAAACGGTGCCTTATTATACCGAACGCAACGGTTATCGTATGCCTGCCTATCACCGTATGGACTTATCACTTACCTGGAAACGCCCCCAAAAGCGGTTGTTTGGCAAGAAGTTTCAAGGCGAATGGAACCTGTCTATATACAATGCGTATGCCCGCAAAAACCCGTTTTCTATCCAGTTTAGAGAAAACGAAAACAACCCTGGCAAAACTCAGGCAGAGATGACTTACCTCTTTGGCATTATGCCTTCGATATCTTATAATTTTAAGTTTTAAATGGTGGGTTAATTACGAGTTTTTCAATTACGAATTGATTAATTACGAATGGATCAATTACGAATTACGAATGGATCAATTACGAATTGGCGCGAAGCGCAGCTAAAACTGCGGGTTACCAATTCCTAAATAATTCGCAAATATGATAACTCAAGGCTAAGAGCTTAATACAAACAGTTAAACAATTACGAATGAGCGCGAAGCGAGGCTAAAAGCTAAAAGCTAAGGGCTCAATACAAACGGTCAAAAAAAGGCTAAAAGCCAATCGTAGTTCAAGAAAAAGCTAAAGGCTAAAAGCCCAATACAAACGGTCAAAAAAAGGCTAAAAGCTAATGGCTAAAGCTATACAGAGAACAAAAAGGCTAAGGGCTAAAGCTACACAGAGAACAAAAAGGCTAAAAGCTCTATACAAACAGCCAAACAAAGGCTAAAGGCTGTAGAGGCTACTAAGTTTCGACTATTAACTAAACAAACAATGAGAAAAATACTTAATAAATTGATATATAGTGTATTGGCATTCACGGTTTTTGCCAGCTGCACCAAAATAATTGAAGTAGATTTGAACAGTGCCGCCCCCCAGCTGGTGATTGAGGGGGAGGTAACCGACCGTGCTGAGCCTTACCGGGTAAAGGTGAGTCGCACGGGAGACTATATGGGCAACGAAGTGCCACCCAAAGTAAGTGGGGCAATGGTAACCATCAGCGATGGCAAGCGTACTTATACGCTGCAGGAAAATACTGAACAGTCCGGCACTTATCAAACCAATGCTTTTGTGGGCACGCCAGGAGCTACTTATGTACTAAAGGTAATTGTGGGTGAAACCACCTATAGCGCCCAAAGTACTATGCCCAACGAGTTGCTGGATTTTAAGGTAGAGCAAACCGCTTACTTTGAGGGAGATGCGTCGAAAGGTGCAGGATATTATTTGCAAATGTACGCAACTGACCCGCAAGATGAGGTAAATTTTTATCAATGGCGCTTTACCATCAACGATACCATTCGTGACAAGCCCGAAGATTTGGCAGTGGCAGATGATGCCTGGATTCAAGAGAATATTGAGGGTTTTCAAGCACCTTATGCGCTCAAACCCAACGACAAGGTAAGTTTTTCGATGCTTGCCATCCCCAAGGCTACTTATGAATATTACCGGGCACTCGATGAGCTTTTGTTTAACGACGGAGGCATGTTTAGTCCGCCACCTGCCAACCCTACAGGCAATGTAAGTGGTGCCTTGGGCGTATTCAGTGCGGTATCTATCAAAACCAAGCATTTGGTCATTGCAGAGCAATAGCGTTTCTCTTTGTTTGATTACTGGATGTACTTGATTTGAGAAGTTTGTATAATGCGGTGTGTGTATATACTCATTGTCTGGGCTTACATACACCGCATTGTTTTCTTACCAACGCCTCAAAGCTCCACCTTGACTTTATCGGCAGTATCAAGTGTTTTCAGGGCACTGTCTCTATAAGTTTTGGCAGTTTTCCCTTTGTTTTGTGGATGCCAGCCAGGAGGCATTACCAAATACTTTATTTTGTCAATAATTTTTGGAGTGGCTTTTATGTCTTTGATCAACGATTTCCATAAATCAAACTGACTACTCAAAACACTTTCTGTGTTCAGGTCTTTGTCCATGACCCCAAAAACTGGCTTTACCTGGGCTACTTCGCTTTGGTAGGTCTTAAATATTCTATCCCATATCGACAATGTATTGGCAAAATTGGTATCGATATAGAGGTGATTGCTCGAATGGTGTACCCTGTGCAACGAAGGAGTGATCAGAAATTTGTCAAGCAAAGGGGTATGTTTGAGGTGCCGCTCGTTTAAATGGGTAAACACGGCATAAATACGCGATAAACCATTCATTATAAAAATAATGTAAGGGTGAAAACCCAACAAAGGCAGCCAGATCATCAAGTGAATGTATTGCACAAAGTCAAACACCGAGCCCCTGATAGATACACTCATGTTCATTTCTTTGGGAGTATGGTGTACCCCATGAATGCACCAAAAAAACCGCACTTTGTGTGCCGCAAAATGAACTACCCACCAGACAAAGTCGAAACAGACAAAAGCAAGTACCCACACATACCATTCATTGCCCAAGGTAAGTAGTCGGGCATTTTCATAAAGCCAAAACATTATTTTGAGCTGCAACACAGCAAAAAACAAAAAATAGGGCAAGCTTCCCAGTGAATAACAAAGCAGACTTACCCAACTTTCTTTTTTTAGCTTTATTTTTTTGCCTACCCAAAGCAGGAGCAATTCTACTATAATAAGGGTAAAAACAATGGGCAAGAAAAAGGGGGCAATTTGGTCGAAGACAGATTGAAATGTTGATTGCATTAGATCAAATAGTTTAAAAATCAGGCATTTAGCCATAAATTAATAACTTAAGTTTATTTAATCTAATTCTAAATAACAAAAAACACATCATAGTATTTGCATTTATAAAAACAACTCTTGAATAAGTGCCAGTTGTACCAAATAAAGTTACAAAACACCACGATGCATGGCTCTTTTAGCGACTTCGCACTTGAGCTATCAAGTAGCTCCTGTCAAAACCAATTGCTTCGTCAAAAGAGCCATAAAAACCTTCAATATTCATCGACTATCTCCAAGCTGAGTTATATCGAGGCTACTTGGCATAGTCAAGCCTATAAACATATTTTTCCGGCCCTTTAAAAACCTTGTTTTGGTACTGATGGCTTTGCAAACGTTGTTGGGCGTAAGCCTCAAAGCCAGCTTTGTTTTTGACTGTCCAGGCTATCTCTATTGCTTTAGCATCGGCATAATCTTCCATTCCCCGTTGCTCGTCTACCAAACCAATAAAACCAGTGGGCGAAGTCTGATAAATTTTTGTCCAGCCTTGGTCGGCTACCAAACGATACCCCAGAGTTTCTTCATAAAAACGCTGCATTTTGAGCAAGTCTTGGTGGTAAGTCCAGGTGATGGCTCCATAAAAATTTAATTGATTGATGCGAGTTGTTTTGCGGGGAGCCTGGGCAAGTACTGCCATCAGCAATTCGTTTTCGGGGTGTTGTTTAAACTGTTCAAACTCCAGCAAATATCCCCCAGGGTCTATAGCCACAAAACCATCATGAGCACCTCCCTCCTGGGGTTTGTAAGTATACTTGATGGGTACTTTGTTGACCTGTAGGTGGGCGTACCAGTCCGGCAATTGATCCGTCAGAAAGGCTACTGCCGTAGATTTGGTTTGCCCTTTGGGGTGGTGTTCGTTCAGTGGGTGTAGTTCAATGGCAGCATCAGCGCTTATCCAAAACTTTGTCGAATCTGCTTTGGCCAAGCCTAAAGTATGGGTATAAAACTGCAGGGCTTCGGTCACATTTTCATAATATAGGTGGGTTACTTGCTGGGTTACCCCCAAAAAAGCCAGGTTGCGATAGTCAGCGTTTTTACTCAATAACATATTCACTCCCTGAGGGCTATAGCCCAACAAACGCCCCAAACGTCGGGCAAAAGCTTCCCTAACTGCCAGATCATTGCCTTTATAGCGTTTCAGGTCAGCTTTTAGTTGTTGATATTGCTCCAGTCTCTTACCTCTATAAATCAACACCACTGTCTTGCCTTTGGTCAACTTTGCCGGAAAAAGCAGCGTTACCGGAAAGTCTGTTTCGCGATAAAGCTGTACTGGGTATCGTTTGGCCACCAATACAAACTCTTTCCACCACTCATCCAGTACTGCCTTTTCCATTGGGTAATGAAGGCTCATAGGTTTGGCATCGTTGGCTACCATTTCGCAATAAACATCAAACGCAACCACAATGCTTCGGTCTTTGGGTGGGCTTTGACAAGCTGCCAAACCAACCACTACAAAGTATAGGTAATGTATAAACTTTTGCATGTGGTCAAGATAGAAGAAATATAGTAAGACTCAAAAAGGAGGTTTTTAAAATTTTGAGCACTCGAATACAACAAATATTCCACTATCAGAAACCCTTAACTAAAATAAATTGGCAGCTCATCGTCATTCAAAATTATTTTGAGCAAATCCATTACCCGTGGTCGGGGTTGAACCCCCCGCTTGACGGCTTGCTTCACCTGTTGTTTGATTTGATCTTTGAGCCCTGCATCAAAAAGCAGCTTTACCAATACATACAACTTTACATCTTCTTGATCTGCGTAATAGTGTTGATGAAAAAAGGCAATGGCTTCGTCGTACTCAAACAAGCTAAGGTGCATAGCAAAACCCAATGTAGTCAGGTTGTTGTTCTTGTTTTCCTTTATTTTTCCCTCCCGTTTGTAACTGTAATAACTTTTTTTTGCGTTTTTTTTGGGAGGTGCAAAACCATTGATTTTGAGTAATTGCGTAGCTTTTTCTATGGCCTGATATTTAAGGTCAGGAATGGTCAAAAACTCTTCAAATGCCGCTTGTAAACTCTTGTACTCTGAATAACCGCCAAAACTATGTGCATACATCAGGTCAATGCCCTTGTCTACTACAGCAGCTTTGCCCTCGTTGAGTTCTATCAAAAACAGTATACTTTCAAAAAACTGGTCTTTGTTGATGCCCACCGAATTAAAAGGGCTTTGGGTAGTAAAATAGCTCAAGCTTTCTGCTTGGCACAGCACCCCATACAACCCCGAAAGCAATTGTACCTGAAGCCCCAGGTCTTTGTCAGGGCGGTTGTGTTTACTCAATGCTTTGTACAATTGTTTCACCAAAAAACGCCACTTACTTCGATCTTTTTTGGGCACCATCTGGTTGGGTTTTATATAGTTTCCTTCCTTGGCATTGAGAATAAAAACTTCGGTTTCATCTTTTAGCTCCGCCAAAGTAAGCCCCGCCTTGCGCACCGAAGTAGGCTTGGCAGCGGGGTTTTCTATCAAATTCTGTAAGGCTTCTTTCTTTGCTTTAGGCAATTGCTTATAAAATTCAGCTGCTATTTTTATCAGCTCTTCTTTTTTATAGTTAGCTAGTTTTTCCCTTAGCTCACCTACTTTCATCATCTGCTGTTGTTATTTGGTTACCACGGTTTCCCAACCATCATACGATCCATTAAAATCTTCGGCAAGTTGGCGTAAGCCAGAAGTTACCGGAAATATAGTGTCTAGCTCGGGTACATCGTTGCGCCATACCTGTACTTGCAAAGGGAGCTCTTTGTCGTCACTCTCAGAGGTGCCCTCTACCTTGAACCCTTGCTTGGCTACCTCACCAGAGAAGCGTTCCAAATCGTCTTGATGGGCAAAAAACACCCAATGGTCAATTCTTCGGGAAGCTAACAAATTGTCTCCGGCTTCTTCTAGGTGCAACACTACTTTTTGGTCATACATGTGGTGCATAATCTCATCAGTAGGAAACAAAAACTCTTGGTACAACGCCCAGTCTTTGTCTTCTTCTATGCTAATGTAGCACTCATAGCCAGGTAGTTGGCTTTCGTATAACTTATTGAGCCCTTGTTCTACATTATTTTTTTCCTTCAGATAAAAATACTCCATGCGCTGAAAGTCATACATAAATGAAGCTACATGAATGCAATCAAAATTTTGCTCCATAAAACCTACTATAGCATCACTGGTATCGTGCACTGCCTGCAAGTCGCGCTCTTCCGGAAAACCATCTTCACGTTCGCCTCCAAAATTAAATCCTGTAATCAGCGCAAAAGGATAGTCTGCCTCTGGCGCAGTTTCTATCAAATCCATCCTCAAAGTAGTGAGCCCTGGCTTGCCTTCTTCATAACTGGCAATGTATGAGTCCCAATGTTCTTGCACTTCTTCTTCCATTATTATAATTGTTTATTTAGTTAATAGTTTTTTAGTCAGCAGTCAGTAGTCGGGAGCTTTCTCGATTTACCTAGCCCTTGGTGTAATTTAGTCAATAGTTTTTTAGTCAGTAGTCAGGAGCTTTCTCGATTTACCTAGCCCTCAGTGTAATTTAGGTAACACCAATATTTTTGCAAGTATGATAGTCAATAGTTTTTTAGTCAGTAGTCAGGAGCTTTCCCAATTTACCTAGCCCTTGGTCTAACTTAGGCAACATTAATATTTTTGCAAGTATGATAGTCAATAGTTTTTTAGTCAGTAGTCAGGAGCTTTCCTAATTTACCTAGCCCTTGGTCTAATTTAGGCAACATTAATATTTTTGCAAGTATGATAGTTAAAAATTGGGAGTCCGTAGTTGGGACAATAATTTTGTTCCTGTACAAAATCTAGTGATAGTCTATTTAGAGTGTTTTAAGCGCAATATAAATCTATGTTACAAGCTTAAGTGAAGTACTGATATTTACTGAAGTTCAACACTTGTTAAACCATCACTTAATTTTGTACAGAAGGATAATTTTTAGCCCCGCTTCGCGAACCATAAAGCCATATAACTATAAAACAATCATGAAAACTACCCCGCCCAATTCTCCCTATCCAGGCTGCGGTATTGAATCGCTTCCGCTAAATGTTCTACCTTTATTTCTTCGCTATGGGCAAGGTCGGCAATAGTGCGCGACACCTTCAAAATACGGTCATACGCCCTTGCCGAAAGCCCCAAACGCTCCATCGCCGTTTTGAGCAAAGTTTTTCCTGACGGACTAATGCTGCACAATTGCTTGACCATCGCAGGGGGCATCATGGCATTAGAATGTATCTTTTTTTGGTCTTTAAATCTATCAGTTTGTATTTCGCGTGCCTTTATTACCCTTTCCCTTATACCGGCACTGGTTTCGCTCTTGCGCATGGCTGTCATTTCGTCAAACGATACTGGAGTTACCTCTACGTGCAGGTCGATACGGTCGAGCAAAGGACCACTTACCTTGTTGAGGTAGCGTTGTACCACTCCGGGGCCACACACGCACTCTTTTTCGGGATGGTTGTAATAGCCACAAGGACAAGGGTTCATACTGGCAATCAGCATAAAATTGGCAGGGAAATCTACCGACAACTTTGCCCGCGAAATGGTTACCTGACGTTCTTCCAAAGGTTGGCGCAATACCTCTAGCACGGTACGCTTAAACTCAGGCAATTCGTCTAAGAACAGCACACCATGGTGCGACAAAGATATTTCGCCCGGTTGAGGAATGCCTCCCCCTCCTACCAAAGCCACATCGCTGATGGTATGGTGGGGCGACCTAAAAGGGCGAACAGAAATAAGTGCCGAGTTAGCAGGCATTTTACCCGCTACCGAATGTATTTTGGTGGTTTCGAGGGCTTCGTGCAGGGTAAGTGGAGGCAGTATAGACGGTAGCCGTTTGGCAAGCATCGTTTTGCCCGCCCCCGGAGGTCCTATCATAATCACATTGTGCCCTCCGGCAGCAGCTATCTCCAGGGCGCGTTTGATGTTTTCTTGCCCTTGTACGTGTTCAAAATCTGCCTCGTAGTCGTTCAACGTATCAAAAAACACTTCACGGGTGTTACTTTCCACAGGTTTAATCTGAGAATTACCCTCCAAAAAATCAATTGCCTCCTGCATGCTTTCTATGCCTATTACCTCCAGGTTGTTTACAATGGCGGCTTCTTTAGCATTTATTTTGGGTAAAATAAAACCTTTATAGCCTTGGCGGCGGGCTTCTATAGCTATAGGCAATACTCCTTTGACTGGACGCAAACTGCCATCGAGCGAGAGCTCACCCATGATTACATATTGGTCTAACAAGTCAGGGCTGATTTGCCCAGAGGCTGCCATTATTCCCATAGCAATGGGCAAGTCATACGCAGCCCCCTCTTTGCGAATATCAGCGGGCGCCATATTAATCACTATTTTTTGGCGGGGCATTTTATAACCCAAGTATTTAATGGCGGCTTCTATGCGTTGTTGGCTTTCTTTTACTGCATTATCGGGGAGCCCTACCATAAAGTATTTGGTTCCCTTACTTACGTTTACTTCTATGGTGATCAGGTAAGCATTGACACCATACACCGCACTTCCGTAGGTTTTGGCTAACATGGAGGGTTCTTTATTAAAGTTGGTGAGCAATTATTTTCTTTACACTCTTTTTGCGGTTTTTTAACATCCGCTTGAGGGTTTAAAGCTAGTAAAAAACCTTTAAAATAAATCGAAGGCTTGGGTATTTTGATCAAGATGTGAGGCAATTATGTTTGGAGCACTGATTTTTTGTTGATTTATAGGCAAGTTTTATAAAAATAACGATGATTTAAGTCAGGTAAGTAGCCGCAAGTAATTAGCTATAAGTCCTTAGATACCGATGTATATCGGTGCTACAAGTAAGGATAACTCATGCATAATATGGCTGTTACACCTACTCATTAGGTATATTTAATTCTGCCTCGGTACTTAATTTACCCAAGAATCCTTCTGCCGTACTCAATAACTGTTGTTGTTTTGCTTCGTCCATCTTATCAAAGCTTTTCACCAACATGCCCAGGCGGGGGTTTTGTTGAAAAAAACTGCGGTGTGTGTGCATAAAGCGCCAAAATAAGGCATCCCAGGTGGCTTGCCAATCGCTTTTTTTATAATTACTCATTTTCATTAAATAGTTACTCCCACTGATATAGGGCTTGGTAGACATTAGCCCTCCGTCGGCAAACTGGCTCATACCGTATACATTGGGTACCATTACCCAGTCGTAGGCATCAACAAACAACTCCATAAACCAACGATACACTTCATCAGGATCAAACTCGCACAATACCATAAAATTGCCCAACACCATCAATCGCTCTATGTGGTGGCAGTACCCCGTTTTCAGTACTTTTTTAATGGTCACATCTACTGGGGTTATTCCTGTGGTTCCTTCATAAAACGAAGGAGGTATTTTGCGGGTAAAGCCCCAATAGTTTTTGGTGCGTTCTTCGGTACCTTTGTATTGGTATACTCCTCTGATAAACTCTCGCCAGCCAATAATTTGCCGCACAAAACCTTCTAAAGAATTTAGGGGCACCTGTTGGGCCTGGCTAAACGCTAAGGTGTTGTCTATTACTTGCCGGGGAGTAAGCAAGCCCACATTGAGCATAGGCGTCAACACGCTATGATTCAAAATTACTTCTTCTTGAACAATGGCATCTTCGTAAGTACCAAACTCGGCAAGTCGTTCCGTTAAAAACGCCTGAAGCCAAGCCTCAGCATCGGCAAAGTTGGTGGCATACAAAGGGGTGTCTCCAAGCCAGCCAGGGTGGGTGCCAAAGTGTTGTTTGGTATAACGTTTGGCTTCTTCATAAAAGGGGTTGGTAGCAGGAAACCGGATAGGTGGTGGTACTTTTTTGCGAGGGTATTTTTTACGGTTTTCAGTGTCAAAGCTCCACTTACCACCCACCGGGGTCAGGTCTTCTTCTACCAGGATTCTACGCTTTTTGCGTTCTTCAATATAAAACTTGGTTTGAAAAAACTTCTTCTTCTTGGTTTGAAAAAAAGCCTCTAAGTCCGTCAGGGTATTTAAAAAAAGCGGGCTGGCAAGAAAGCAAACTTCTATGTTTTGTTCTGCAGAAGTAGTCCTTATTCTTTTCTCAAGCCAGTTGTCAGCAACCTCTATACACTGAATGCTTTGTACACCCTGAGACTTTAAGGAACATGATCGCAATAACTGTCCGGTTTAGAACATATCCTCTTTACTGACTTTCGTTACTTTTTTCGCCGTAGCTATGGCTACGACTGCAAAAAGTGCCTCAGCCAGCCTCGAGTATACGCCCTCAATCTCGACACTTATTTTGAACATGTTCCTAAGTACACAACTAACTTGCGAATGTCTGACAATTCATCCTGAGAAGAAATGTAGTGCACCTCGCAACCTTTAGTCTCTAAATAATGGGCATAAAACCGCATGCTGGCTCTATGGAAAGCTATTTTTTGTTGGTGAAATGGGTATTGCCGAAAAAACAGCCACTCTTCTACTATGTATACTGGGTGTTGGCGCAGAGGCAAGGGGCTTTGGGCAAACAATTGATGAGGGAAAACAATATTGGCTGTATGCATTTCTTCTATGATATTTTTTTCAACAGGGCTACTTACTGCCCCGGTTAGACCGACAACGTTGGCTACAATACTTGACCTCATCCCATACCTTAGCCCATTTTTTGCGCCAGGTAAACGGCCTGCCGCATACTTTACAATCTTTTACAGGTAGATGTTGCTTTTTCATAGCATTGTATCTTTTTAGTCTTGATAAATACTTGTCAAAGCCGTTTGTTTATTAATCAAGTAAAATCAGGGTAAAAAGTCTCTACTAGCTTAAATTTCTTTTACTTACTCTAAGCGATACAACAAACTTGTCCCTCTTTATCTTAACTTAAGCCAAGGTAGCAAGAAACAGCGCGTAGCTACTGCCTTATTTTTATTTGAATTAAGCCAAATAATAACTAATTTAACGAATCGAAATCCAAGCTTAGATTTTAAAGCAACTTAATAATCACTATTTAGGTCAAATGTTTGCTTTAATGTCTACTTTTAGTAAAACTACAAAAATAACCTAATCCATGGAACCGTATCTCTGAATGTTATACTTCTTCAAAAACCTGTCCTGCAAGGAGTTTTCCGTAGTCTTGGCTACGCAAAGATTAGCTGAAGCAGAGCTCGGCACAGTACAACTGTAGCCTCGGTTTTTTTCACCGTCTAACATCCTGATATTGTCTTCTCTTGGAATACTTTATTTTTTCCGTTTTACTTAGATAAAATCACTCAGTAGTTGATCATTTTAACAAAGCTATTTCTCCCAATATCTCACAAATGAAAAGCGACAGATATTTACATTTTTCTATTACTTTAGATAGTTTCTTCCGAAAATATCAATCAGGGCTCACCTTTTTGTTTGTACTATTTTGTGTGTTCCTTGCCGATCTCTTCTTTAGTACTTTCATTCCTGCCAACAAAATTCCGGTATTAGAAACTTTTCTAAAATCGCAAAGTCGCTTGATCATAGATTTTGCCCCCGAAATATGGCTTACCTTGTTAGGACTGGTGCTGGGTACACTGATTATTGTTATTTCTATTGCTTCGCAAAGCACCCCCAAACTAATTGACCTTTACATTAGCGACCAAACCAGTTTATTATATGTATGGTACATTACCTCAGGCTCGGTGCATAACTTGTTTTTGCAAATAGAGTTGGTAAACAACCAGGCATACAAAGTCAACATACTGCTCAACACCTACGTAATGCTGCCCATTGCCCTATTGCTTGCCATTCCTTATGTGTTGTATATATTGCGTTATACCAAAACCAGTAACGTCATAGAAAAGATTTTTGCCGATAATATGATTCGCCTTGAGCGCCTCATTCATCCTGCCAATCAATCGTTGCTCGAAAGCAGTAAAACTGTGGCAAGTTATCAGCATCGTTTATTCGAATCACTCAACCAATTAGACGATTTGCTGGAGTATGTGTCGTTTAAAGAACCCAAAGGCGACGTAATCAATAAAATGGGCGAAACTATCCGATCTTACATCAAAATCAAAGACCAGGTCAATCCCACCTTTTTCAAAATAAGCCCTTCTATCCGCAACGATGTATCGTTTAAAACAATGACTGGGCAATTTGATGACATAGAGAAAGAACGCACTTTTTACGAGCAAAAAGGGTATCGCCTGTTTGGCAATGCTTACCTTAAGTTGTTAGACAAAGATTTTTTTGACCTGGCATCGTTGTGCGCCTCAGAGCTTGCCAGCTGTGGCAAAACTGCCATTGAGCAAAAAGACGACCCACTCATCAACGCCACCATTATTCGTTTCAATACTTTTTTGAGATTTGGCATCAAGCACGGCTTGCGTAACGGCGAAGCCCGTAACCTTTATAATGCTATTTTTCATTATAGCGACTTTATTAAAGCTATGGTACATCAACGCTTTTTGCAACACACCAAAAAGAGTTTCTTTTACCTTAAAATTTATGTGAGCGAAATTTACCGCCATAGCCTCAAAGAGCCTTCGTTTGCGTTTTTGGTAGATGTGTTTACCTGGGAAATGAAAAAGATATTGGTAGAGGTAAGCAAAACTGAGTTGCCCATTTCATTGCAAGAAGAATTGCTGGATATATTTTTACAAATAGACAACCTGGCAGGCTTCGAGCAAGACCTTGACCACAAACGCCGCTTCAACCAAAATATTCGGTTGTTCCATATTGCTATGGCATTGTATTACCTACGGGTAGATAAAAAATCGTTGGTAGAAGCAATTATTGAAGATATTTTGGAAGACCACCAATTCATAGGTGCCGAAGCATTGGGGCAAGACATTATTGCAATCTGTAAACGTTTGGAAAGCTCAAGTCCTACGTTTTGGGAAGACACCGACCGAGGCAACGCCAACTTATATTTTTCAGAAGATAAAGAGTTTTTATCTGAGTTTATTACAATGTTTAACAAACACCTCAACCACGCCCTGGCTTACAACCCATCTAAGTTGCAAAACAAAGCCAAAGACAGCGACCAACCGACCGATCAAAACGACGAGACATAAACCATTCGTTATATTTTAAAAGACTATAAAAAAGCCGAATGTTTACAAACAACATTCGGCTTTTTTAGTTCGATAATCAATCATTGCCAAGTTTTTTCAAACAAGCCAAACTACTTTGGCGTTTTTCTATTATTTGTGTATTTTCATCAAAGTTTAAAGAAGAGTAAAAAGCATATCCCCTATTGGTAAAACAGAAAAAATAAAATGCCCCAAGGGAACAAAATACCTGTTTGGTGAACAAGTGCATCGATGAGAGATGACGTTTGGTAAAGTAGGTTATTTTTGTAGTTTTACTTAAAGCTTGTTTACAGTGTATCTTTGAAGTAAAAAAAGATGTTACCAAGCATAACAAGTGTGCTTATTCACCTACAAATCAATAAACAATGCAAAAAAACCTCAAGAGGATATTTTTTCTTGGCATCGTGTGTCTGCTTTGGCAGTGCAAAACAAACCAGGCAAGCAGCAAAAAAGTAAAAGTAGATATTGCCCCCAAAGCATCGCTTAAGCTTACTTTCAAAGGCAGTCGGGGCTCTAATGCAAGTTCGGTGGTATATCACCCCAACAAACAAATGTATTACTCGGTCATTGCGGGTAGCTATCGTTATCCACTTGAAACATTTGACAGCCAGGGCAAGTCTATTTATCAGGCAAGGGCAGGTATGAGCACCCGTGGCATGTGGTGGAACCCCCAAACCAAGCAACTGGAACGCAATGTAAAAAAAGGAATTGCCGCAACACAACTCAACCAAGATGGTTATGCTACAAGCGATGACCTGAAGGTGATATTAAAGGCTGATTTACACCAACCCAATGGCAACTCATGTGGCGTGTATGACCTTGACGCTGACGAGATTTTGTATTATAGCTATGAAAAAATATATCGGTATAGCCGTAAAGATGCCCAACTCATTAGCAGTTATTACCTGATAGGCTTACCTACTGATGGCGACAACTTGAATGCCAACAGCATGATTTATACAAGTAAGCCTGGTATGGAAATAGGCTTGCTTGACTATAAGAATAAAAAGGTGCATTTGTTTGACAAAAAAACGCACAAGTTTGCCAATACCATAGATTTGCCCGAAAACACTGTCACTAGTAAAGAGTACCGCTTTGGGTATGCCAATGATTATATCTGGTTGTTTGACATTGGTGAACGTAGTTGGGTGGGTTACAAAATATTTAAATAGATTAATTACGAATGAGGGAATTACGAATTACGAATGAAGGCGAAGCAACTATGGTCTACAGACTACTAACTCTGGAATAATAGACGAATGGATCAATTACGAACCGACCATAGGGAGCTCTGCTTTAGCTAATTACGAATGGTTCAATTACGAATGAGGAAATTACGAATTAAAGCGAAGCCAATATGGTCTACAGACTACTAACTCTGGAATAATAGACGAATGGATCAATTACGAACCGACCATAGGGAGCTCTGCTTTAGCTAATTACGAATGGTTCAATTACGAATGAGGAAATTACGAATTAAAGCGAAGCCAATATGGTCTACAGACTACTAACTCCGGAATAATAGACGAATGGATCAATTACGAACCGACCATAGGGAGCTCGCTGGGCAGTGTGGGCTATTGGACAAGCACCAATACAAAATACATTGAGCTTAGGTCGTTAAGTACTACCCCCATGCAAATAGGCAAGGTGAAGTTTCCGGGCAGCAATGCCATTTATAGCCTTAAAACTACCCAAGGTGGTTTATGGTGCACCCACCCCAATGGTAAAAAGCAGTTTTTTAAGTTACTGCCCACTACTTACAGAAGTAAAGGGTTTGAGCAGGCTGGAGTGATTGAATATTTAGAATCCTCAGGAGACTTTACAACCTATTGGTATTATACCAGTCAAAATCCTCGCAATAAAATTAAACTGCAAACTTTGAGGCGAGACGGTAAAAAGTTCCGCTTTCAGGTGAAGTTCCCCGGGCAAAAGGCTACTTACTGGCTAAGTTATCAGCCTATGTGTGATAGCGATATTACTTGCCTGCACCCCAATGGACGCAAACAAGTATTTGAATATTATCGTTGGAATAAGTAAGCTTTTTGTGTATCAACAAAAGCAAGTTTGAACAATTGGTTCAGGCTTGTTTTTCACTTGAGGGCTTACAAAAAGGTGACCTTAGCTAACTTAAGTAGCCGCAAGTAATTAGCCATAAGCTACAAGTAAGGGTAACTCACTCATCATAATGCTGTTACACTTACTCATTAGATATATTTAATTCTGCCCCGGTACTTACTGTATAAAAATATTAAACTTATGAAAACCATAAAAAAATCAGGCCTTATTTTATGTTTTTTATACTTGATGAGTTTACAAACCCAGGCTCAGATAAGGTCGTCTTTTTTTCAGAGCAAGGGCTTTGAGAATTCAGGGGTAACCGAATACTTAGAAATAGCGGAAGGTAGCCCAGTTTTGTATTGGACAGGTTACAACAAGAAACCTGTGACTTTGATAATAAAAGACACGAAGCATGTTTCGTTTGATGGTAAAAGCATTTCGCACTATTGGGTAAGTTTTCCTGGAGCCAAGGCAAAATATCATTTGATTCATACAAAATATTATGGGTTGTCAGACGAAACAATACACAAACTAACTTGTATTCACGCCAATGGCAAAGTGCAACTCTTTACATCTTCACCAGCGGTATTTTATAGCAAAAATTTTGTAAAAAAAGGCTTGACAGAATTTCTGGAGAAGTCAAAAGATGGTAAATTTTTCTGGTATTATACCAATTTAAATAAGCAGCGTAAAATCAAGCTAACAAAAGTGTCAAATTCTGACGGTGCCAACCCAAAGTATAGGTTTCCGGGGCAAAACAAACTTTATGAAATTACCACTACTATGTCGTGTCGTGGAGGGTATTTTTGCCGCTATCCCGACGGGCGTGTTCAAAGGTTTGATATTTATCATGGACATGAATAGGGGGGAGGAGAATGAAAGACGATCGCGTAAAAGTATATTTTGATACTGAGTTTATTGCCAAGCCTTTTCATTTAGAACTTATTTCAATAGGCATGGTACGCGAAGATGGCAAAACCTATTATGCCATATCATCAGAGTTTGACCCCAACAATGCCAAGCCTTGGGTCAAAGAAAACGTAATAGCCCTGCTTGAGCCCGAAATCACCCCAAAAGCCATTGCCCAAATACGCGAAGAAATTCTCCTGTTTTTGGCGCATCGAACTCCCGAATTTTGGGCATATTATGCCAGCTTCGATTGGGTGATTTTTTCGTGGATTATGCAAGATATGAATGCCATGCCTGCCCATTATCCCAAATATTGCAACGACTTGCGTCAGGAAATAGCCCGCCTCAAATTTCCAAAAAACGAAATACCCCGTGCCCATAACAAACACAACGCCCTAAACGACGCCCTTTGGAACCAGCAGTTACACCAATTATTGATAGATTTTGAACAAGGGAGGGGTTAATCATGTGCCTAAAGTACTTGGGCTTACCTTGGAATCCGCTCCAGGTCTTGTTTTAGCTTACGCAACAAAAATGTTTGTGTGGCTATTTGCTCATTCAGCATTTTCAGGTTTTGTTTTACATTGGGCGCTTGGGTGGCAAGCTCAGTATATACAGGTACGAGGGTTTCGTACAGGTCTTTGAGTTCCAGGTTTTGTTTGATCAGTTTTTGGTAAGCTTTTACCAATTTGCCCGTGTGGGTAGTCAGCCGTTCTTGGTAGGGGTCGAGCGTGGGCAGATTACTTGATATTATGCTGGCAAATAGTTGTCTGCGTTAGAGCCAGCATTGATGTATGTTAAGCAATGAGTGTTTTGCGGTACTCGTCAAGGTAGCTATGCAGGTATATCACAATAAAACTATACTTTGACTGAAGAAAATGAGTAAGTTCACATGGTTTTACTGTCATGGCAGTGTGACGCTTCTCTATCAGGCTAAACACATATTTTATTCCTTCTACAATGGCAAACAAACCTTCGGTATCTTCCATTACTTCTTGTTTGCGAAATCGGGTCACTTTTATTTGTAGCTCTTTGAGCAACTTACATATATCATCACTTTGGGGGCATATAATCTGTAGGGCACGTTTGAGCTTTTTATCTGCTTCGTTTTGAGCCGCTTGTTGTTGTGCCTGACTTTTATTGGGCAACACCCACAGAAAAAACACTGCCCAAAAAAGAATGAACGAATATTTCATAGATACAACTGATGCAATTTGTTTTGTTAAAATAAACGCCAAAACTACACCAAGAGTTGGTCTATCTCCAAATATATTGCGGGTTGTCTACCCCAAAGTTCCTACATTTATCCAATCATTAGTTTGTTCGTCTTTGCTGTGGAGGCGTGCCATTTGGTCAGCCCTTCGCAGTACATCAGGAATACGGTATTCGCTTACTAGGTTCAATGCCACTGTTTTGGCAGTATCCAGTGCTACCAAATGTCCAGGGCTTACATATTCGGGTTTTATACCTGTTTGAGTACGCAAGGCGTAGCCTACGACTTGCCCTTTATGGGCAATATCAAGTATACTTCCTTGCTCGTTGCCTACTTGCCCCGAAAATTTTAACAAGCTTTTTTTTGCTATACCTATAGTGGGCAAACCAGTTTTTACTCCCAGCCAGCAAGCTACACCAAAAGTACGTGGATGTGCAATACCGTGCCCATCAACCACCAGTAAATCAGGACGTGGCAATGTAGCATCATTGAGCAAGTGGTTTACCAGCGCAAATAATGGGGGGCCTTCGCGAAAACAAAAAAAGCCTGGTACATACGGAGCCATCACCGCTGTTACACCACTGTAGGTACCCAAATGGTGGCCATTATAGTGCTGCAAGTCTCCGGCAATATAGGCTTTGTCGCTCTCGTATTGAATGTCTAAACCTAAGATTACGTCATTGTCTTGTGGCTGATATCCTTGCCCCAGCGTGGGTATTTGTACTTGAGCTGCCATCAAGCGTTGTTCGTTTGCCCATTGAGTTTCTATATCATTCATATTACTAAAATAGGTATTTGTATAAAAGCATAGATTGATTTCACATAAAAAACTTTTTTTATGTTCAAAAATGCTTGTATTTCGTATCAACTAATAATCAAATACTTATATAATTTATGAAAAAAAATATTTTTATAACCATTATTGGCTTGGCTTTGTGTGTGGCTCAGCTACATGCACAGCAAATTTTTAAAGGAAAGATTACCTATAAAACGACTTTTTCGGGCGATGAAAAACTAATAGAGCAAGCCAAGCTTTTTCTGGGAACCACCACCGAAGTGGTCAGCGATGGCAAAAAGTTCAGGTATTATATAGACGGAGGAATGAGAAACAGTGAATTTATCTTTGAAGCAGGAAAGAACGTGTTTTATAGTATTGATACTAAAAAAGAAACCATCACCAAAAATAGTTTAAGAGCAAAGTCTACCCGCGACCGCAAGGTAACTGCTAAGAAAACGGGCAAGGTAAAAATTATAGCAGGGATCAAAACCCACCATATAGAGCTCTACAGTGGCGACAAAAAACAAGTAGAGGTGTGGCTGAGCGATGAGTATTATTGGAATTTAAAAGACCACCCTTATAAAGTAAAAGGCATGTTGCTGGAAGGGAGTTTTAAAGACCTGAAAAACCAAGTCATACTGGCTTTGGTATTGTTGCACCCCAGTGGCAAAGCTGCCATAGAAATGACTGCTCAGGAAGTGGATACCAACGTGCCTAAAGATGCTTTTAAGCTTCCTAAAGGGTTTAAAGTGACTGACAAGACCAAATCCAAATCACAAGAAACAGAGAAAAAAGTCGAGAAAAAGAAAACAGTAAAAGGGGGCGAATAAAGCCCACTTGACAGAATATACAAAAGAGCCTTACTTTGCTAAACATTCGCAAAGTAAGGCTCTTTATTTTTTAAGGTTAGTATAGATACTCTAAAATAATTACATATTGTACTTGCCTGGTGCCAATATGTTTTCAGGGTCAAAGCTGGTTTTTAACGCACCAAGCAAATCTACATACTCAGGTTGTAAACCCTCTTTATAACCTTCAAAAGCTCCTATGCCACCACGGTAGGGATAAAACCCTTGTGCTACCAAAGCTTTAGCTCCTTCTTTGTAAAATGCTTCGGCTTTTTGCACTTCCTCAGGAGCGTCGCTACAATCGGTGTTGGCAATCATTACCAAAGTACGAGGAGTAATAAAGGTAAAAGTTACCTTAAGCTCGTAGTGGTACTTATCACACAAGGCAGTAACCAAAGCATAGAGCTTTTCTATATTAGTTTGTGTAGCATTGCAAGTAGCGTTTAACCAACGAAACCGCCCATCAAAATCTTTGGCATATTTGATATGATCTACATTGGGCTTGTTGAGTAGTATGCTAATGGGGCGATTGCTCGGAATCCCTTTTTGTAGCCCCACTACAAACTGAAATGTATGCAGGAATGGCAACTTTTTAAGGTTTTTATCTATCCAGTGCAACCTGTTTAGAAAAGCATCGGTTACAAAGTGTATTTTGCACCCCTTTACCCCTTTTTTAAAGGCTTTTTTTACCGCTTTTTTGCGGGCGTGTGCAACTCCTTTTTCACTAGATACCGACCCGGTAAGGCTCCAGGCACCCGTCACATTTTCTTTTTCATTGCCCGACGCCCGCGACTTATTTGTAATATGCACCGCACTATTTACAATGCCTTTGAGGCGAAGTTCCCTCATTACCTCTACCAGGTTGCCCAAGTCGCTTTCGTGTTTGGTAGCCACAGCAAACATACAAAAATGGTCGGGTTTGGGCATCAGCTCTAGAGTCATCTCTAGTACTATGCCCAGGTTAGACTGTAAGAACATACCATCGAGACAAGGACCAACGCCTTGACGAAATATATTCCTGTCGTGGTTTTTTTGCTGAAAAGCGCCAAAACCAGTTTGCACGATTTGTCCGTTGGGTAGTAATACTTTAAGGCTGATGATGCTATTGTATCGGTTGCCATAGTCGGTATGCCCAAAACCCCTTTCGAGAAAGTTGGCCAATACACTTGAAGTTACCGGACCAGCCGTTACATCCATTTGCAGCCTTGACCCGGTGTGTTCCAAGTGAGCCGATAATTGCCCCTGGGTAACGCCAGGCTGTATGGTTACATAGCCCAGTTGCTCGTTTACCTCAACAATATTGTCCATTTTAGACAATTCCACAATTACCTGGTTTGGCTTGGTGCCCTGAGCACTTCCATACCCCCAGTTTTTACCCTTGCATATAGGGTAAAGCGCTGCCCCTGTGTTTTTTGCCCATACCAATAATTTTTGCAAATCATTGATAGAGTCAGGCAGCACTACACAACAAGGGTATACAGTAGTACCTGTAAGGCTTACTGCATAGTTTTCGAGGGTTTCGTTGTCAGACAATACCTTGCCTGGTTCTTCAAATAAGCCTTGAATAGAAATGGTTTTCTCGCTGTTCATTTGATGTAAAGCACTTGTATGCTTAGAAAAGTTCTTACTTTTTGATCATTTTTAGCATACCATTCCATAGGTTACTTAAGTTGACAGGAATGAGCGTAAGCAAACCTTCACTATTGAGATAGTGAGGGTTTAGCCGCATAAACTCTTGTATGTATTCATTGGTTTTTGCCGCTTTATCAAACCTTGCTACATCCTCTTCGGTAAGGCGGGGTGCATAAGGCAATGATACAATATTTTCACTTATCATATTGAGGTTGTAGGTGTCTATTACAAGTTGTCTAATACCTTGCATGTGGCTATTGTAACGCAGGTTGGGTCTGGGATAGAGTTTTTTCCAATAACGACAGCCTCCACTATACACAAGGGGGTTGAGCGTAATACCAAGCAAGATTACTTCTGAAAGAAAATGCTTGAGTTTAAACTCTATCAAGAGTTTAGAGTAAAGACCAGTAGGAAATGAACTTCCTCTTTTACTTTTATCAATGCCCATGGCAGGACGTGCCACGTAGAGATTTTTTTTGCCTTTGATTTTACGGTAAGAGTATGAACCAAAGCCTATATCTTCTCCTTGCTCATTTTTGATAAGCAAGATGTCTATTTGATCACAGCCTTCATACGTTTTTCTAAAATAATGAAGGTTAAACCTCTCATCTGCGGTTAAAGAAAATAAACGATAAATTCTTTGCTCAAGCGATGAGTCAGGGGCAATACAATTTGTTTTGATTACTTCTATGCTTGTTTTCATTAAATAAATTAATCAGTATTGTAATAAATAAAGAACATCTAGCATGCTGAAAGATCACTAATTCAATTTCTGTTTTAGCCGATTTATATATTAACTCTCAATTATCCTGTGACAAAGGTATTTGAAATGATATATATAATTACTTGCTTGTACCTTTTATAATACTTTTGCATCATGGTAATTGTACTTTTTGAATAAGTTGTCGCATTTTTACAACAAAGCAAAATGTACATGCTATCTAAACAAGGCTTTTTGAAGCGACAGGTTAAATACCTGTGTGAAGTGTCTGTGTTTGGGAAGTTTTTTGATGAGCTTTTTGTCAGGATTTGGCAAACCAAACCTATAAGCCTTCCAGGGATGAGTACGGGTTTGTGAGCCTGTATTGCCTTTGAAAATTAATATTTAAAGTTGAGCAAAAAGAGAAGGAACATCGTGTTGTAAGAGAGTAGGAATCACTTATGAAAAAAGAGAAAAGAACGTTTGAAGGTAAAGTTCTTTTCCCTGTTCTTTGTTGGGGGGCAGACTGTTTGGGAGGAGCAATTGCTGACTTGCGGTGTGTACCAACTCACCAAGGTTAAAACCTTAACCCTAAAACCAATACGTCATCAGTTTGCTTACCGAAACCTTTCCAGTCTTCCAGGCTACGTTCCAGAAATTCTTTTTGGGCAGGCATAGTCAAATGTTCTATTTCTTTCAGTAAATTCTTGAATTTTTTGACCATAAACTTGGTATTGTTTTCCCCGCCAAATTGGTCGACATAGCCGTCTGACAACATGTATAACGCATCACCCTTGGTAAAAGTCAGGAAGTGTTTTTCAAAGCTTTTTTGGGCATATTGCGTACTGCCTATGGGGTATTTGCTGCCCTTAATTACCTGCATTTGATGTTTGTGAAAAAAATACAACGGACGCTTGGCTCCAGCAAAGGTAATTTTCTCGGTCTCAAAATCAATCAGACACAGCGCCATATCCATACCGTCTTGAATTTGGTTTTTTTTGTGCCCCTTGGTAGGGTAACTTGTTATCCCCAGGGCGTTCATTACCCCATGATCCAACGCCGACAATATCTTGGCTGGGTCAGTCATCCCTCGCTCTTTTACCAATTGGTTGAGCAAATCATTGCCCATAATGGTCATAAAAGCCCCTGGCACCCCGTGTCCGGTACAATCTGCCACCGCTATAATCAATTGCTTGCGTCCGGCTTTTTCTACCTCTGCAAACCAGTAAAAATCACCACTGACAATGTCACGGGGTTTATACAATATGAAAAAGTTCAGCCCTTGTTTTGTCAATACTGTTTGCGGGGGTAACAACGCCAGCTGAATACGTTTGGCGTATTGAATACTGCTTTTAATATTATTGTGGGCAAGGTGCAGGTGTTGGATTGATTCTTCGAGCACCTGAGCCTGGGCTATAATTTCTTCTTTTTGGTGCTCTATTTCGCTGGTGCGGCGTTCTACCTCCTTTTCAAGGTGTTCGTTTTGTTCTTTTACAAGGCGTTCATTTTCTTGTTGGGTGCGTTCCTGCTCTTTGCGGTAAAAATTGAGACGGTTGGCAAGTGCCAGCGAAAACAGTAAAACTTCGCCAGTGGCGCCCATTTCTATAAAAAAAATATTGTCTATATTGATTGGCAACAGGTTGGCATAGCTCAACGAAGCTACCGAAGAGGTCACAAATATACTCCCCCAACCCAGCAGGTAAAGCCGGGCAGGTGCATATTTTTTTAGTGCTACTTTTACCCCCATTGCAATCAGTAGTAGAGAAGTAATAAGAATAAACACTTGCCCTAGTTTGAGCGCAATATTGAGGTCAAAAAAGCTAATCACCGCTACCACCGTAAAACAAGGGTGTAACCAATAAGAAGCAGTTCTGAGGCGGGGTGCGTAGCGTTTGGTATGCAAAAAACGGTTGGCAAATAAGATCGAGAAATAACCGATCAAAACCAGCAACAAAAAATTGTATTCATCCAGGGTAGGGTGGTTGGGCCACAAAAACTCTTGCGAATGCCCTGCCATGGTAGCAGTGAGCAAGGTAAGGCTGACTACATAACATACATAGTACAAATAAGCTACCTCGCGGGTACTGACATAAATAAATAAGTTGTAAAGAATCATGATGATCATGAGCCCAAAATACATCCCATGCATCAGGTCTTTGGTGTGGTTTTTTTCTATAAAAGCAACGGCAGTACCTATATACAAAGGCGCCATTAACACCTTTTGACTATGGCAACGCATATAAAAAGTGTGAGGTTCGTTATCAAGCAAGCTTACTTTAAACAACAAACTGGTAGCTTTGATTGCGCGCTCGTCGTAAGTGCCCCGTTTGGCTTCGTGATAATGCCCATTGGGTATAGGCGTATAAAACTTAAGGTCTTGCAACGAAGTATTGGTGAGCTCTAGCACATATTGCCCAGGGTTGCCTTGTAGTACCAGTTTAAACCATACAGTGCCTCCGTTTGAGCCATAATTGACATTATTTTGCTTATTCAGCTTAAAGCGCTTTTGTATCTCAGGGGTTCGTATTTTCTGAAGGGTAATTTGGTGAGTAGTATCAGTAAAAAAGCCCACATAAGGGGTCACATCAATGATTCTGTCGCTTCCGTCGAGGTACAAGGTTTTTTGAGCCAGCGCAGGAACACTCTCTGTTATAATCAGGACTACTACCCATAAAGCTATACAAAGTACTTTGAACCTCTTCATGATCAAAACCTTTATTTTTATTAATCCCTTTAGTCTCCATACACTCATCTCCAGGCAAGTGCTTACCAGGTTTGTATATTCAAACATTGACTATGCCAAGATAACAAAAATTTGGTCTTAAGTAATGGACAAAAAATAATCTTTCGATTTAGGAAATGATCTTTACTACTGATACTTCGTTATTTTTATTGCTCGTAGCGCTGCTACGAACGCAAAAAATGCCTCGCCTCAGTGGTAAATCTCTATCTCCAAATGGATATCTTATTTTTCAACCATTACTAAACTACATCGCCAAAGAAGTTTTGGTAAACTGCTGTCTGGCAAAATAAGCTGTTCACTTGGTGCCTGCTTTATGGTGGGGTACTTACAGGCAATCGTTGGTTTACTACTCTCTGCAATTGGAGGAGCAGGCAACGGGACGATTAAGAGACAAAACACCTACTCTTTAGCTAACTTGATAAGCTCCTGATATTTTTTTTCATTGTAATTGTACACTGTCTGGGCTATTTGTTCTTTCCAGATTTGTGCTTCACGAGGCGACGTCTCATCAATTTTTTGTAAGATCGATAGTATTTTGCTTGCCTCATATATTTCCGTGTTTTTCAGGTTTTGCCTGCATTGAAGTACAATTGGGGGCAATGCCCTGCCTTGGGTGATTGGAGTTGGTCTAAGACGTTTGCCAACTATTTTCTCTACCTCTTGAGCAGGGGCTACTGGCACTACAACCGAAAACGTAGCCCCTTTATTTTCTTCTGAACGCACACTTACTTTTCCCCCATGGGCTTTTGCTACCAGTGCTACAAAAGCCAGCCCCAAACCAGTACTTCCTTTGCCATACATGGGATTGGCTCCTTTAAATTTTTCAAATATCACTTGCTGCTTTTCCAGTTGTATGCCTACCCCTTCATCTTTTACACAAACCTCTACCATCTGTTGGTCTACACTAGAGGCGTTTACCCATACTTGAGTGTTCACAGTACTGTGTTTGACTGCATTGGTGAGTAGATTGATCAATACCCTCAGCATTAAGTCCGGATCTGCTTTTATCCATAACGAAGTAGTCATGTTTTGTCGCAACACCACACCTTTTTGTTGAGCCACAAAGCGTACATTGTCTAAAGCCTCAGTTACCAACTGGTTTAGCTCACAACTTTGTAAAGCTGGCACTAGCTCTGCCTCTTCTAACCGGTGTACATCCAGCATATTATTCACGATGTGGAGCATGCTTTTCCCTGCCTGATGTATAGTAGCTTGCTGGGTTTTGGTGATAAGCATGCCCGATGCCAACCCTATGATGGTATTGAGTGGGTTTTTGAGGTCGTGCACCAACATACTGCTTAGGTCGGTCTTAAACTGGCTCAGTTCAAGCAAGCGATTATTGACTACCTGTAGCTCTTCGGCTTGGGTGGCTATTTCTTCTTTTTGATTACTCAAAAGCTGGTTTTGCTTTTTTGTCCGACGGTTTACATACACTGCATACAGAACAAACAACAACATGAGTAAGGCACCCAGCGCAAACAGCAGGTTGAGCGTATTTTTTTGTTGAATTTCTTTTGCTTGAGCTTTGCTTTTGGCGTTGGCTATTTCTATTTCCTTGTCTTTAAGTTCGGTTTTATATTTAATTGATAATTCCTCGTCTATCGATTCAATTCTTTGCGTTACTTGCTTGGCGTGGCTTTTAAAGCTCTCGTTGGCATAATACAAGGCTGTTTTATAATCCTTCCGACTTTTATAAAGCTGAAATAATCTGAAATCAACAGCCGATTGGTAATTGGGGTCAACTGTCAGTTTTTTTGCCATCAGTAGAGTCTCCAGGGCCATTGTTGGCTTACCTTGTTGTTGTTGTATAGCTGCCAATGCCAGGTAACTTTCAAATATAATGGGGTCACGCATTTGTTTGCGGAAATTGATTGCTTGTCTACAGTAATACAAAGCAGAGTCCAGGTTGGGAGACTGTCTCACTGTGTATACATGGCTTAACAAATGCCAGGAATCTGCCTGAATTTCCAGAAGCTTGGGATGATTGGGGTACTTGGTGAGCAATTGGTCGCAGATACTCAATGATTTCTTAAAGCACCGAAAAGACTTTTCTAAATCCCCTCCCATATACAAGTTGGTATAGGCTCCTCCCAGCAAAAAATAGGTTCTTGCCAAGCTTACAGGAGGTACTTTATATTTTTTGCCAATTTCTACTGCCTTTTTTAGGTAAAAAAAATCTTGCTTGCTTACTGTACCAAAGAAAATCGTAATATTATTATAAAGTTGAATTTTGAATGGATGATTTACATCAACAGAATCCAGTAATTTCAAGGCTTTTTGGGCGTATTCCATGCCCTTGTTTGGGTTGCTTATTGGTCCGTTACGGCTATGTAATTTCTGGAGAGTCGCCCAAAACATTGCTTTCTGGTAAACATCATCAACTCCTTGTAATACTTTTTCTCCCTGATCTTTATACTCGTATGCTTCTTTGAGCTTTCTCTTGGACAAACAAGTGTTGATAAGCTGAATATATGCTTGAATCTTTTTTGTCTTACTCTTTTGCAATGTTGCAGTTTTCAAGGCTTGCTTGGCATAGTCGAGACTAAGGCTACTGGTATCATTTTTTGTTTTGCGTGCCAATGCGCAAAGTATACTTACTTTAGATGTATCAGTATCGTTCAGGGCTTTGAGCTTGGTTTGCAATGCTTCTTTGCTTTCCAGTCTAATATGTTGAGCAGCTCCGGAAAAACTCAGTAAAAAACATATAATG
The DNA here is from genome assembly GCF_000169175.1 of Microscilla marina ATCC 23134. Classification (NCBI taxonomy): domain Bacteria; kingdom Pseudomonadati; phylum Bacteroidota; class Cytophagia; order Cytophagales; family Microscillaceae; genus Microscilla; species Microscilla marina. Next base: position 10,008 of record NZ_AAWS01000025.1, on the reverse strand, counting down.
CAAAAGCATAGAAAATGTTTCATGGCAATGAATAAAATGCTGTTGAATGTAAAAAGTAAAGGCAACCACCTGCAGGCAGTTTACCTTTACTTTGGGATATATTGGCAATCAACCATTCCTTTATATCAGGTAGTTGATTGATACCAATAGCTAAAAAATAACCTGTTTATTGTACTACCAACACCTCAATACGACGGTTTTTCTTGCGTCCTGCGGCAGTAGCATTGCTTACTTCTGGTCTGGTTTGTCCATACCCCTTGGCTATCAATCGCGATGCAGCAATACCATTGTTTACAAAGTACTGTCTTACACTATTAGCCCTTTGTTGCGACAGTCGCAAGTTATTGGCAGCGTTACCTACATTATCTGAGTGTCCCTCAATGTTAAACTTGTTTTTGGGGTACTTTTTCATAATGGCAAGAATCGCCTTCAGGTCTGGAATAGACTCATCGTTGATGGTAGTTTTGCCTGAGGCAAAGTGCAAACTATGGGCGTGTCGGGCAAGTTCCTTTTGTATGTCACTTAGTTTTGCCTTACTGATGGTTTCAGGGCAACCCTTATTAGCCAAAGTTCCTGCTTCGTCGGGACAGTTATCGTTTACATCAGCTACTCCGTCACCATCCTTATCTTTCATTTTGGCCTCCAGTGTATCTCTTCTTACTACATTGCCATTCTTGTCTTTAATCAACTTGATTTTATAACTATGCGTAGGGGTTTCGCTGGAGGTTAACTCTTCAGTAGTCAGACTTTCAGTTTTAATTGTATCTCTGCTAATCACATTCCCAGCGGCATCTTTTACTATTTTGATGGTATACTTTGCCGTAGGGGTTTCGCTGGTAATGGTTTCTTCAGTGTTTTGCTGTACAACCTTCTTCGGTTCTTTTTTCTTCTTTTTGCGCCCACCCAAGGTTTTACGGTAGCCAATTACAATTTCTGGTACGGTGCCCCTACTTTCACTTACATAAGACAAGTCCGAACTAATACCAATCAACAAGTTTTTGTAAGTATACTCTATAGACCCCACAAACGCCTTGCGGGTAGCCCATACTCCAGCTCCCAGGTGGTGGTTGCTATTGAGCGCATAGTGCCCCAACGCCCCTATGTTAAACTGGTTATCGTTTTCGTTATAAGTCCAGCGAAAATTGGGTTGTATTGAGATAGTACCGTTGTTCCAAACCTCATAACCTCCCGAAAACACCCAACCATAAGGCAAACGGTTTGTGTTGCCTATGTCTCTAAAATTATAATTGGGCTGATTGAGGTGGTTTGCCGATACACTGAAGTAGTTTTTGACTCCACCTATAGCATTCGACTGGTACCACATTGCCCCTAACCCTAACGAAAAGTAGCCATTTGCCCCATCGTTGGCAAGCAAAGCCTCTTGGTTGCCCGTGTTCAGGATTTGGCTTGCTGTAGTCAAATTACTTGAATTAAGACTTTTGCGGTAATAAGTACCTTGTGCCCCAAAACTAATAAAATGATTGTCGGCAAGCTGAAGGTTGTGGGCATAAGTGCCCGAAAACCCCAAGGTTTGCAAAGCACCCCCGTTTCCGGCCGCAGTCTGGTCTTGCATTAGCCCCAGCCCAACGCCTCCCCAACGTTTTTTGGCGGTTACCTGCCCGTTGGCATCCAGTTGTTGTGTTATCAGCGGATACACCACTGACAACATAGGATTAGAATAACTGAAGCCATTGCTGAGGTTTTCGTGGCGGTAATGAAACAATGCTTTCAGGTCGTTGTCTGAAGCCACCATCGCCGGATTGGTAAGCAAAGGGCTGTGGTGAAACTGGGCGTACTGTTGGTTTTGCGCTTTGGCAACCCCTACACTAAGCAACATGCCCAGTATATATATATAACTAAATATTTGTATCTTTTTCATTTGAGTTCAATTGTGTTGGTGATAAGTAGTAAGTTTTGTGAGGCATCTCAGTGTGATTAGTTTCAAGCGACAAGTCCCCATCCAGGCAAAAACCAGTGGTTTGCCTGAAATGATCCTGCCCAACTAACCTTGCCTTCAGGTTTGTTTGTCAAGAAAATGGACTGGATACCTGAAAACAGGCACCCAGTAAGTAGCAGCAAGTAATTAGCTATAAGCGACAAGTAAGGGTAACTCATTCATAATATGGTTGTTACACCTACTCATTAGGTATATTTAATTCTGCCTTGGTACTTATTTGCAATTTATCTTGCCAAAATGATGAACCCTTTTTTTCTTACTTCTTTGCCATCAAGTGACTTATACTTAATAAACCACACATACCTACCGTTAGGCTGTGGTTTGCCATTAAAGCGTCCATCCCAACCAATAGTGAGGGCATTGCTCACGTCTTTGGTTTCGTACAAGGTTTGGTTTTGTACGTTCAAAATTCTGAAATCAACACTTGCGGGAGCGGCATTCATAATCACATAAAACATATCATTATTGCCATCGCTGTTGGGGGTAAACAAATTAGGCATGTTCAGCACCAACTCAGGCACTACTGTAACAGTAATAGCCTCAGAAATAGCCAGTTGGGTAGTTAAACAGGTAGCAGCACTGGTCATTACCACCGTTACCTTGTTTTGGTCTGCCAAACTAGTAGTGGTAAAAGTAGCATTGGTTTCTCCTGCTACAGCCGTACCGTTTACTTGCCATTGATAGGCTGGGGTAGCTCCTCCGTTTACCGGAGTAGCCGTAAACGTAATACTTTGCCCTTGGGTAATGGTAGTAACCGATGCCGCCACAGTTACCGCTGGCACCTCTTTGGTGGCAATATTGAAAGTAACCTCAGTCGCAGTGGCTGTTTTATTAGTTACACAAGTAGCACTTGAGGTCATCGCTACCGTCACCTTGTCGCCACTGCTCAGTGTTCCTATGGCAAAAGTACGATTAGTTTCGCCAGTTACATCAGTACTGTTTACCTTCCATTGAAAAGTAGGGTTGCTACCCCCTGCCGAAGGAAACGCCGTAAATATGGCAAGGTTACCATTGCCACAAGCGGTATTGTTGGGCAAATTTGAACCTACGGTTACTGCCGCCGCTGTTGTGGTACCTACCGATAAGGTTAACTCCTCAGAAGTAGCCGTTTTATCTGTCAAACAAGTCAGGCTTGACGTCATCATTACCGATAACTTATCGCCATTTGCCAGTGTGTTGCTGGTATAGGTGCTACTGGTGGCTCCCGCAATATCAACCCCGTTCAGTTTCCACTGATAAGCAGGATTGGTACCCCCAGCCGAAGGGTTGGCCGTATAAGTAACCGTAGTACCACTACACAATGTATTGTCGCCCGTGATAGTCACCGCTGGAGTAGCGGTAGGATTTACCACCATTGCCAACGTGTTAGAGTTGGCCGTAGCACTGCTCACGCAAGTCAAACTACTGGTCATCACCACCGACACTACATCACCGTTTTTCAAGGTAGTGGAGGTAAAGGCCGCATTGGTTTCTCCGCTCACATTGGCATTGTTTACCTGCCATTGATAAGTAGGCGAAGTCCCCCCAGTAGTAGTAGCGGCAGTAAATGTGACAGAAGTCCCCTCGCAAATAATGCCATCGGCAACGTTGGCGCTGATAGCCACACTTGGCGCCACCTGGCTGGTAATGTCTACCTTGATTACCTCAGAATTGACCGACCCACAAAAGGCAATTGATGAAGTAGCCACTCTACGGAAGTAAGTAACCGCCGTCAAAGCACCTGCCTGATAATCTTTACTCGTGGCTCCTGCAATATCTGCCCAGGTAGCATTGTCGGTAGACGACTGCCACTGATAAGTAATGGTACCATCACCACTTGCATCCACCACCGACGTAAACTGATTGGGCGTGTTGCCACTACAAATGATTTGAGCACTACTTAGGGTGCCTGCCAGCATAGGAGTACAAATGTACCCAACGGTAAAAAACTGACCATCTGCAAGGTTTATATTGTCAAAAGTAACTACATTGGAGGCAAAACTTGCCGCCCTTATTTTGGTAGCACTGCTAAAATTGGCACCATCAGCACTTACCAAAAATACATAGTTCTCTTTGGCAGCACCAGGAAAGTTTAAACCGCTCAAATCAACCTTGACCTGGGTATTGCCCACATCGCCGTTGTTTTCTTCTACCCTCCATACTCTTGCCATCAAAGCGTCTACTTCCCCAGGTAAGTTGGTAGTGGTTACATTGGCAAAATCGGTAGAACCGCCATTGTCAGACCAAGCCAAAAACATTTTGTCAGTAGCAAAGGTATTGGTGTTGCTGGCACTACTTGCTGCAATTATACCCAACCCCATGGCTACCACACTACCACTATTGATAGACTTAGATTGGGTTTGGTTCAACGCCGAAGCATCGTCTCGCCCTATCCCTGCAATGTTATTCTTATAAGCAACTGAGACTGTACCATCCCACATCTTGGTGGTACCATCAGAGGCAAGGTAATCGGTGGCGGTGGTTTGGTCTAGGGTAATTCCATATTTGAGGGCAAGATAACTGTTTACTTTTTGACGGTCAGCGGCTGATAGCCCACTGCTATACACGATGATTTCTCCCAGGTTACCCTTCAAATCTCCTACTCGAAGGTTACAACTTCCTAACACAGGTCGTGCGGTAAAAGGAGTCAGCCCGTTATTGGCGGCAGGCAAGTTAGTTACTGTTCCATCCAATCCGTTCACCGCTATTCGGCTGTCAGTGTTGGCGCCTCCTTTGAGTTCACCATTCAATATATTGAACCCAGTCACTGAAGGAATACTCACATAATCAGAATTAAAATCTCCATCTCCAATGAACATTTTGGGAGCTACTGAACCAAAGAAATAAGCACCACAACCTCCAAGAGTTAAATCTCCTCCAAGAACTCGTCCCTTAGGACCATCGTGTGACACACTCGCAAATGCCTCTGTAAAAGTGATTTCACGATCTCCAACAAAGAAATCGCCTTCTCCGTCCAGATCCAGTACATTGTTAAAGTTCATGGCAGTTGCTCCAGTTTGAGGGTCACCGTTCAAAGTAAGACTATTGTTGTTGGTTTGGTCTATCCAACTGCTTACATTGTTACCAGTAGCAGTTACGCCAGTATTAGCTTTTACCCACAAAGCAATATTGGCAGTTACCCCACCTGGTGCGGTTACTAGTGCACCCAACGTAATAAACTGCCCATTGCTTAGGTTTACATTGTCAAAGGTAGCCACACCGTTGGCAAAGCTCGTCGCGTTTACAACAGTAGCTCCGCTAAAATCGGTAGCACTGCTACTAATCAATAAGAAAGCTTTTTCTTTAGCATCTATAGTATAGCTTAAGCCCTTCAAGTTAAATTGTATGCTAAGGTTGCCCACATCGGCTTGAGGTTCTTGTACTTTCCAAACTCGTGTCATGCGTACATTCATTGCCGTAGAGGGCAGCCCACTAGTAGCAGCATTGGTAATGTCAGCAGCGGCGTTGTCGTTTGCCCACGAAAAGAAAGTTTTATCGGTTCCAAAAGCATTGGCGTTGCTGGCATTGTCAGTAGCAATCGTACCCAAGCCCATGCTAATAATCGCATCAGGGCTGGCGCTTTTTGCCTGCTTTTGGTTCAAAGCCGACCCGTCGTCTCTACCAATGCCCGCAATGTCGTTATTGAAGGTAGCACCGGTAGCAGCATCCCACATTTTGGTGGTGCCATCCGAGGCAAGGTAATCAGTGGCTGCGGTCTGGTCTAGAGTAATGCCATATTTGAGGGCAAGGTAAGACTCTATACGTTGCAATTCGGCAGTAGTAAAGCTTTGCTTTGCCGCCAATACCTCGGCTATGCCTCCCTTAAAAACTCGGTCAGGCAAACTTCCATTAATTCTTCCACCAACTTCAAATCTATTGCCTCCTACAGTACCACAGTTTATACCAGTACCTGTTTGTTTACCATCTACCCACATAGTACCACCATTGGTATTGTTAGCCGTGGTGTAAGTTGCTCTAATGATGCGGTACTGCCCCAAAGCCCCTACAGTGGCTGCCGAGGTACAACCATTACCATCTAGTTGGTAAGTACCACCCGTAACCCATACCACTCCTGGTCCAGGAGCGCCAGTGGCAAACAAACCTGCAATGTTTTCGGTAGTGCCTTCGTCTTTGGCAACAATGAACATAGTCAAGGCTGCAGTGCTCCAGTCTGACGACGCAAAGCCCTCAAGCTCTTTACCCGAAGTTCCTGTAAACTTAATGGTAGGATTAAAATTGGCTTCGCTGGCATTGAGGGTAATGTCTGCCGATGCTGTAGCTGTTGCCTGTGTAGTGATAGAAGTCCCTACTTGATCTGCCCAAGTAGTTACTTGTCCACTGGTAGCCGTTATTCCTATATTGGCTTTGAGCCAAAGGTTAAAAGCTGTAGTAACACCCCCTGGGCTTTGTGCCTGTGCCTGTGGTAGCATGAGCCCAAAACAAACCAACCAGCTACACATTGCCCTCAACCACCAATATTTGGCTATAGGATGCTTAGGTGCTAAGCTGGTTAGATTAAATTGAAAATTGTCTGTTTGTTTCATAAATAAAATATAGTTTTCTAATTACAATGGAAGTGGCTCTTTGTTAGTGCACTTCTCTATGTGTTGCTAATTCGTACAGGTCAAATGTAATTAGTCTCTACTCATGTTTACAAACATCATTACCCCAATAATACCCTCTTTGTATTGTTATAAGTGTTATGGCTAAAATTATATTTAAAATGTTTTTCGGATCTTATTCAAGTAGAAATACTCGAACAATCAATGGTAAACCATTGTTCTTCATTGAATGGTGTTTTTTCTAGGGAGGGGGCACCCCTTCAAAACCCCTGCATAAAATTGTACTGTAGAGGGTTTTGAATATAAACTTTTGAAACACAGGAGTTTAAAAACTGACATGGTATGTGCTTTGTCTACCCTTTAGGTAAAAAGAGTAAAAAGTAAAAAGGGGAATATGGAAGTGTTAAATATTTGCCACAAACTGATTAAGGTCTTGCGAAGCCCTCAGCCTCAACCTTTTCTTGAGTCGGTAACGTGCCGATTCCATTCCCTTGGCAGAGAGGTTGAGTAAGTGGGCAATTTCTTTGTTGCTTAAGTGCATTTTTACGTAGGCACAAAGCCTCAATTCATTTTCATTAAGTTGTGGATACCGTTGCCCCAGTACCTTAAAAAAATCAGGGTGAACACTTTCAAAGTGGGTTCTGAACAGCTTCCAGTCATCCCCTTTGCTCAAATGTTTTTCTATACTTTTAATGGCTTCTATGATATCATCTTTGTGGGTGGCTTGTTTTAAACTGCACTTCACTTGGTGGAGTAATTCGTTCTTTTGTGAAATTTGCATTGCCAACACCGACAACTCCCTCGCTTTATGATCAATGATTGTTTTTAACAACTCCTTTTCTTTTTTGTACAAAGTGGTTAAACTCTGATTTTTTTCCTCTATCTCAAGCTTTTGGGCATAGTTTCTCTTAAAAGATTCGGCAAGCGTAAGTGCCGAGTTGATCCGGGCAATGAGTTCTGTAGAATTGAACGGCTTACGAATATAATCTACCACGCCTGCCTCAAAAGCCTTTTCTAAGTGGTGGTCTTTGAGCATTTGCCCAGTAATCATTACTATAGGTATATGTTGGGTTTCGGGTTGAACCTTAAGATAAGTGGTAGCTTCTAAGCCATTCATGATAGGCATGTCCCAGTCCATCATAATCAGGTCGGGGCATTTTTGCATGGCTATGCTGCAAGCTATTTGTCCGTTGGGTGCATGGTATACCTCGTAGTTTTTTTTAAACTCCTTAAAAAAATGGATGACGACCTTCAGGGTATTAGGGTCATCGTCAGCTAATAAGATACTTTTAGGCATTGGTAAAACAGGGCTAGGGTGAATATCTTTTGGCTGCAATAACTGGTTAATTTCATACTTGACAAAGTTTTTTATAACAGAAAATCTTCAAAAGGGTTGTAATCGGGCGTATAAGAGAAGCTTTGGATTACTTTGGGTTTGAGCATTTGTACAAACAACTTGGTAATCTCTGTTTTGAGTTTTTCTTCGTAGCTATAGGCAAGGGTTTCGGTCAGAAAAAAAGCCAGTTGCGCCAGCAAACCTGCATCTTTAGGCACAAACCTAAAGTGCGCGTCTGAAAATAAGTTAGGAACATACTTACCTTTGATATAGCGGGCAAACTTGGGGATAAACTTACTGGAACGGTTGCTGGGGGGAGCCACCAGCTTTAATTGGGGAAACCGGGTAAAAAACTCTTCATCTGCCACAGTATTGAGCAGCTTATAAAACCTTACCCAATGGTTTACCTCTTCTTTTGATAATTTTTTTTTGTCAATCACAATGTAGTGAATCAGAAACGGTAGCTCACTCAACTTTTGTAACAAATTAATGCGGGCATCGTGGTTGTTTTCCAGTGAAGTAAGAATGTTTTGAGGGCTTTGGGGAGTAAATAAAGGCATTTGGTTGGGGGTTACGTCACTGATAGGTTTTATCTCACTTATAATTTTTTTTACCCCCTGTTCTACTTCTTCTACCTCCTCACATTTTATAATCATCGCATTAATTATAAAATGCGAAGAGGTTTTACTACGGTCAAAGTTTAAATTACTATTGCCGCTTTCATCTAAAAATGCCCAGTAATCTGTCATAAACGCTAAAACAACTCAGACACAGTACCTTACATTGGTCTGATATATTATATCTACATTAGTAATCCGCAATTTACGGCAAAAATACTAAGAAAGGCTATTGTTTAAATTATTTGCCTTTGAATTTATGGAGTTTCACTGCATTTTTTTTATTTTTAAGAAACATATCTGTGTTTTAAATGCTTCTTATTGAGTAGCTTTACTTAATAAATCCTATAACTTTTTTTATACTCATACAAATCGATCAGTAATATCTTATTAAAAAGGGTAAGGAGTAATAAAAATCAAACAAATATTTCATTTGATAGGATTTTTGTAATATTGCCACACATTTTTACCTTAAACCTTATATATTATTTTTTTTTAAACTATTCTATATTAGTTTCCAACAAGGGAGTTCATAACAAACAATCTCCCAACTTTTAGTAAGTATGGTTTTAATTTACACCATGTTGTGGTATTAAAATCATCCAAACTTATCGTGGTTATCACCTTTGAGGGAAAGCAAAGTTAACCCCATAAAAATCAAGAAAATGATACAAAATAAGTTCAATATCTAACCCCCTAATTATGAAGCCTGTTATACTTTTATCAAAAAACACAACTTACGAATTATGATAACACTATACCTTATTGACGATCACGCCCTTGTAAGACTTGGGTTGAAAAAGATTTTATCCAGATTTGATGAGATTAAAATTTTATCAGACTTTAGCAGTGCGGCCGAAGCACTGGAGCAATTAGACCATGTAAAACCAGATTTGGTATTATGCGACATTAGTCTGCCCGAAATGGATGGTATAGAGTTTACTAAAAAAGCCAAAAGCAAGCATCCCGACCTGAAGGTAATTATGCTAAGTTCGCACAAAGAAGAGTTTTATGTATTGAAAGCAGTGGAAGCCAAAGCTGACGGGTTTTTGCATAAGGATGTGCTCGAAAACGAATTAATAGAGGCAATCAAAAGGGTCAATCAAGGAGGAAACTTTTATAGCCAAGACATTTCTCAAATCATTATCAACAGTTTTGTCAACGGCGATAAACCCTCTATTCCTCAATTGTCTGCCCGTGAAAAAGAAGTGCTACACTTTTTGGTAGAAGGATTGTCGAACAAAGAGATAGCCGATAAACTATTTATTAGCTCCAAAACTGTAGACAACCATCGGGCAAATATTCTGAAAAAATTGAATCTCAAAAACAACGTACAGCTCGTAAGATTTGCCCTCGAACATAAGCTGGTATAGTTTTTTGAGGGTTTTTGCTTGTTGAATAGGGGTTTTACCTATTACCCCTATCATTTACCCCATATCATTTCCCAAAAACAACCTATTTACTGGTATTATAAAATCTGCTACCTTTGTAACAGACAATTAGAGAGAAGTACAAAACAACTTCTCACTAAAACCAAACAAGACCTTATTATCTTAA